>JAPULM010000066.1 GCA_027294925.1 bacterium | reverse complement strand
TTCAATACGAGCCATCCAAACTCTTGTCCGATGTACCGAGTACAAACGGGCAGAAGGTTCTGAGTGGTTCTTAGGGTGATTGCGCTACCCATTACTAGCAGTTGCGATAGATCATTAAAATCCGTTGTGCAAAAGGGGCTTCCGGTTTGGGAACGAAAATTTCGGTTGCTCCAAGTACATTCAAAGAAAATGGCAGTTGAGAAACCCGGCGCGATTTCACACGGCACCTTAACCCCTCACCAACCAAAATACCAGTAATAAGATGCAAATCAGTTTCATTAACTGCCGTATGCACTTTTTCCCACACTTCGCCATTCACCGTCAAAGGCACAATTCACTCCTCCCAGACCTAAATGGATGCAGAAATCGCAGACACCACTGTTCTAGCGGTTCATATTAAATAAGAACCACAAACCAAATGCTGTCCACACCACGATCAGCGTTAAACACCCATAATGGATAACTTGCTCTTGTTTACGATACTCCCGTTCGCTTTCCGGGTCCGTCACAGTCCCCAATGCAGCAACCTGTCCTACATATTCACCACACTGATAACAGTAGTTATATCGTTCCGGCATTTCCGTGTTGCAAAGTGAACAATTCTTGATCATGACCGCAGTGCCTGATGATCGAATAAGACACTGTTGTGCAAGCCGTTCGACACCTCAGTACAATAGTTACGGACAAAATACCTACAACGTTGCCGAGGATATGTTCTATAATCACTCATGCGAATACCCATCATTAAACGCTACGCTATGGGAGAGCTGCATGAGAAGGCCCATGAGCCTCAGAACACGTATCATCACTCTCCTAGCACTTCTCATACTAGATAGGGCTATCATACAGCCACAAACAACGTTCGCCGAGACGCTGTCTACCTCTTCGCCCGCATCGTTCACCACCATGCGAGAGGCGCTGCGCCACGCGTTAAATCTCAACTTTGATCAAGCCCTAGACAAAATTAAAAAGATAGAGACAGATGGAAACCCCACCCTCGCCTCGCAATTGATTCGGGGCATGATAGCGTATTTCCAGAACCGCTGGCAAACCCGACTGGCATCTACATCTCCCCCTAGCGCCCATGAGATTCTACAAACCATGCTGGAAGCGCATAAAGAAACCTCAACCGACAACCCACAAGAGCAGCTCTTTACTGGTCTTGCAGCCATTTTTGCGGCCCTTTCGCAACAGTCTGAAAATCCTTTGCAAGCCCTCCAGCTGTTCAACATGGGTCAATCTCGTCTCCAACAGACCCTTATTTATTATGAGACGACGACTGACGCCCATCTAGGCCTTGGCCTGACATATTTTTCCAGAGCAGCTATCCCCTCGTTATTTCAGCGTCTGTTGCGCGACTCGAACCGTCCAACGGCCGAAAATGCCATCCACCACCTGCGGCGGGCGGCTGAAGTTGGACAGTTTAGCCAAAGCGTGGCGCAAACCTTTTTGCTTCGCCTGTATGAATTAGAAAAGCGCTATGAGGACGCCATTGCCCTAGGACAACATTTACAAGACATGTTTCCTCAAAATGGCCATTATGCTTTGCTAACCGGACGAAGCCAGCATGCGAAGCGAGACTACACGGCATGTGCAACAACGCTTGGCCGTCTCGCGGCTCAACTCAAGACCAATAAAATGATCTTGGCGTCACATCATGATCGCTTTGATCTATACTACTTTTGGGGCCTTGCCCTAAACGAAACCAACCGCTATGCTGAATCATTCACGGCTTTACGTCAAGCCATCAATGAAGACCTTCGAGGGCAAAAAGACGAAACGCTATGGGCCAAATATTATCTAGCCAAGCTGTATGCCCGCCAGGGGCAAACTAAAACGGCTCGTCAACTCTATCGCACCCTGCTCCGTGGCCGTAATGTTGAAGACCTTCATACCCTGATCCAGCAACGTCTGGCGCATTTAGACTAAGATAGAGGGACTTAATTTAATCACTCATCAACGGTACAAAATCATGACAAAACTTGGCCTCTTTATCCTGTTTCTTGCCTGGCTGAGTGCGACGCCAAGCCAGGCCCAGATCTATCGTTGGGTCGACAAGGATGGCAAGGTGCATTTTACGGACAATCAGAGCCGTATTCCCGCCGACCGTATCGATCAAAGCCGCAAACTGTTATCTGATCCTGTGCAAGAACAGCCCGCTGAATCTGCGACCCCGGCCCCGGCCGCCGCGTCACCGGCCACAACCTCAACTGAGCCACCAACGCTTAGACCCTCCGAAGCACCATCCCGTTTACGGCAGCAAGCAGAAGACCTGAAGGGGCAAATTGAAGCGCAAGACAGCATTCGTCAGGATTACCTCGACGAACTCAAAGCCATCAGACCTGTCAGTGCAAATCCGCTCGCTGTTCGTATACGACGTAAAGTCGATCGCCTTGGTCAGTCACTGG
The DNA here is from genome assembly GCA_027294925.1 of bacterium. The sequence continues at coordinate 11,727 of JAPULM010000066.1, read as the reverse complement.
CAGATGTTGAACATCGACTTGACGCTTTACATGACGAGTTAGGTCAGATTGAATTGAAACTTCAACAAACCCAGCGCCAACAGCTAGGTGACGCAACCCCCCAAAGCCCTCCACCCGACGTTGTGTTTGACCGAAACAGCCATAACCGCGCCTATTGGCAACGACGGGTTGCCTCCGTACGAGACCGTTTAAACCAAGCAAAACAGGAACGCCAGATCATTCTAGGACAGCTGTCGGCTGAACCTACTACCGGCCGGCGTGGGAAAGACGTCTTGCGGCTCGTGCATGACTTGGACGGGCTGGAGCAAGATAGACGTGCGGCTGAAACTGAGCTTCAAGCCCTACGCCAAAAGGCAGCTAAAGCCGGCGCGCCGCCGGCATGGCTCGAGTAATCCTCAACGGGTACGACAGTTAACAACGCCCACCCGGAACGGAGAAACACTGATGACCGCGAAAGCAGGACGACAGGCTTTTCTGGAAATTTTGCAAGCCGCAGGTACGAACTATATCTTCGGCAATCCCGGCACCACAGAACTTCCCCTGATGGACATCTTAGTCGATTACCCTGACATGCACTATATGTTGACCCTACAAGAAGGTGTCGCCATGGCGATGGCAGACGGCTATGCCATGGCCTCGGGCAAGCTCGGGGTGGTCAACGTACACGTGGCGCCGGGACTCGGCAACGCCATGGGCATGTTGTACGACGCGACGAAGACAGCCGCCCCACTCCTAGTAACTGCCGGGCAACAAGACGGCCGCTATGCCTTAAGCGAGCCAATTCTATGGGGCGACCTCGTACGAATGGTTGAATCGATGACCAAATGGGCTTATCAGATTGAACGCGTTGAAGACCTCCCACAAGCCTTGCGCCGCGCTATCAAAGTCGCGACAACCCCACCCACCGGCCCGGTGTTTCTATCCCTTCCGATGGATATTATGATGGCGGAAGCCAACCTGGACGTCACCCCACCGCCTCTTATCGGCCCTCGTATCCGCGGGGATTTGGCACACATGCAGCGCGCCGCCGACCTCTTGTTACAGGCTAACCATCCCTTGATCATTGCTGGCGATGAAGTCGCAAAATCACAAGCGCTAGATGAACTGGTAATCGTCGCTGAAGCTCTGGGTGCGCCGGTATTCTCCGAAACGTTACCGAATACGACGAACTTCCCAAGCGACCACCCTTTATATCAGGGCGCCCTGGTGCGGACCCAACAGGGCGTTCGAGCCGCCTTACAGGATGCGGACGTTGTCTTCACAGTCGGAGCCGACATGTTTACCATGTCATTATATAGCGATTTGGAACCGCTACCGCCCGCTGTCACGTTGATTTGTCTTAACATTGATCCTTGGGAAATTGGCAAGAATCATCCGGTTGACGTCGCCATCCTGGGGGATCCCAAAGCCACTTTGGCTGAATTCGCACCCATGCTACATGATCGCCTGACTTCAGCTCAGAAAACCAATGCCCAACAACGCCTTGAAATCTTCCGGCAGGCAAAAGCCGAAGCCATCGCACGATTGTACGAACAAGCCACCGAGGAAGCCGACAAACAGCCCATGTCGCCTCTGGTGATGAATAAGACAATCGCCGATGCCGTGCCTGACGACATTGTCATTGTTGATGAATCGATCACGTCAGGCCAAGCATTATGTACGTTTTTACCACGCTGCCAGCCGCGCGATTACCTTGGACTTAAAGGGGGCGGCATCGGCTGGGGGCTACCAGCAACGATGGGGGCGAGCCTAGCACACCCTAACCGCCACACGTTAGGCCTGATTGGAGATGGCAGCGCCATGTACACTATCCAGGGCCTATGGACTGCAGCTCGCTACAACTTACGATCCATCTTTGTCATTTGCAACAACGGCCAATATCTCATTCTCAAGCGGCGTTTACACGCCTACGACGGACCGGCAGCCAAAACCGAGACCTACATTGGCATCGATTTAGTCAAGCCCGCTATTCAATTCGTGCAACTGGCAAAAGCAATGGGTGTTCATGCCGAACGCACAGAGCGGCCAAGTGATTTACGGCAAGCGCTGCAAGATGCCATGCAACGCCAGGGTCCGACCTTAATCGATGTGCCGCTGGAAGCGGACTTTCCAGTAGTCTAAGAGAGGCGCTATGACGCAAGAATGCTTCCCACCCCGCCTGCAGGGTCAAGTTGCGGTAATCACAGGCGCCGCCCGTGGCTTAGGACGAGCTTACGCGCTTCGATTGGCCAAGCTAGGGGCTGATATTGTGATCAATGACATCAATCTACAGGCAGCAGCTGAAGTCGATGAACCCCTCAGCGCCGACACCGTCGTCGAGGAAATTCATCAACTTGGCCGCAAGGCCATCGGCATTGAAGCGGATGTCACGTCTGAAGCTGACGCCCAGAAAATGTTCAAGGAAATTTTTTCGACCTTTCCTCAGATCGATATTCTCATTAATAATGCAGGCGGGGGGCGGGGCGGGAGCCGGATAAGCAATTGCTCTCTTGCAGCCTGGAACTCAGTTCTAGACAAGAATCTCACCTCAACATTTCTATGCTGCCGTAGCGTGGCTGAACATATGCAAGAACGTCGGTGTGGCAAAATCATCAACGTTGCTTCGGTCGCCGGGCTACGGCCGCTGATGCCCGACCTCGCACCATACGCGACCGCGAAAGCGGCTATCATCCAACTAACCCGTGCCCTTGCCTTGGAGCTAGCGCCATACGGCGTGAACGTCAACGCCATTGCCCCGAGTTATGTCGCAACAGTCCATTGGCTCGGTGGCCTGGGCAAGATCCAGGATGATCTCGTACCGCAGATTCCCATGGGCCGCTTGGCGCAACCAGAAGATTGCGCCAAGGTCATCGAATTCCTCGCTACCGATTTGTCCGACTTCGTGACCGGACAGGTCATTAGCGTAGATGGCGGCATGGGGCATCTCAACCCCTATTATCTGGGCAAGGTATATTGAGAGGCTAAGGCGTAGCGAGCTGACAACGGAAACCGATAAAGTTGGCCGCAATGCCAGGCAGTAACGTATAACGAACGCCGCACCCAACATTAGGGGTATAGCTACTGCCTGAGCCACCACAGAGTACCACTTGACCATCTCGGGCTGTCTGTGTCCACTCTAGAACATTGCCAGCCATATCGTGCACGCCGTACGGGCTTTGCGTCTGAGGCATACTTCCAACAACAGCCGGCGCCATAAAAAGCTTATCAGATTCCGATGTCGTTTCGGTTTGAGATCGTCGTAATGGCTCATCGCCCCATGGAAATTTGCGGCCGTCTTCACCTTGACACGCCTTTTCCCATTGGCGCTCGTTCGGTAGGGCTTTACCGGCCCATCGACAGTAGGCATCCGCTTCATACCAGGCGATGCCCACAACCGGTTGGTCAGGCGCCTTGAACTGCGAACTGTCCCAATAGCTAGGTTGCCTACGCTTACGTGCCTGCAGCCATGCCCAGCCGTCTTCTGCCCACCAACCTTTCGTGGTGTATCCGCCGGCCTCGATAAACTGGCGATATTGGGTATTGGTGACTTCGTGCACCTCAATCGAAAAGGCATCCAGCCCGTCTCCGGCAGGAATCTGCGCCACTGCTCCTATCTGCACAGCAGTTCGGTGCGTCCGCGGCCATACCATGTCACGATGCTTAATAAGCGTTTGCTTTTGCGCTACAGTCAGTTCCGAAAAAAACGTTCGAATATGCGCCGCAGCCTCAGGATAAGGTCCACACGCCGCGGTCAACAATAATGGCCGTTGTTCAGCTTCGCCACGCGCGATCAAAAGCAATCCCCGAACACGCTGCAGATAGTGCTTGACCACAATAAAAAACGTCTCATGATCCCGATCCGGACGAACGCCCCCAGGTTCCGTTAAAGGAATCATCGCTACAAGCGCCGCATCGTTCAGAACCACTTCAGAACTAAAATCAGTGGTGCAATCCAGCAAACCAAACGGTTCAGCAGCTTGCACCGGAGCAACAAAGCAAATCACCAGGAACAACACCAGGGTGCTGTGCGATAGATATCGAAACATAAATTACGCAACTCCATTTTCACGAGAGAGACAGCATGCCGCATCACATTCTTTGGCTCCATTGACAACTATAGTATAGTTCCTAAAGAATTTCGATAAAACAGCTATAGACGTTCGGCCTCTGGACGCCCGAATATTGCCTCTAAACCGCTGCCTCTGACGTGTCTTGGTCAAAGCGACGTAAGCGGGCTGACAATTCACGGAAAATCTCAAAAGAGATCGCCGGCTCTTGTAAAATAATATGACGAAACCGTGCGGGGCCAAGCACCAACAGGACACCATCTTCGTCAGCAATGGCGCCGGCCGAACGTGGACGATCTTCAAAAATGGCCATGTCACCGAAGTAATCACCTGCCGACATGATCACCAACGTACGATCGATGTCTTCGCGCTGCTTGACAATCTTGACTTTCCCAGAAACGATCAAATATAAGTCATGGCTGGTATCGCCCTCTTGGAAAATAACCTCGCCACGTTGCATGTCATATTCAACCAGATTTCTGGAGATCATATGAAGTTGATCCAAACTCATACTGCGATAAAGCGGTATTCGTTTTAGAAACAACATCACTTCTGTCAATGATAGACAACGGTGCAACGGCTCCGAGTCCTGCTCAAGCAGAAAATGCACCGCGTTGCGATACATCTCTGAGCCCTCGCCCGAGACTGCGATTTGCTCAAGGCGGCGGTGCCAGTCAGCGGGCCCATCAAAAGCACGGGCACGCTCTGCAAGCAACGCCCCTCCGACAACCCACATATTTGTTGATTTCAGGGATGCTTCAACAACTGCCGCCAAATCAGAAAACGATAAGTCCCAGCGCTGCTTTGCTACATCCCGCCAAGCGTCGATTCCCCCTTCAGAAGCTTCTAAAATTGGCAAAAACTGTCGGGTAAACCGTCGCTCGCCGAGGTTCTCAAGAGCTTCCAAGGCCTGCGCCCGCTTATGGCGGTCAACATCGTGCAAGCCCTCTTCAACCAGACGCGCAACTTCTGGGGAGGCCCATACTGCAAGCAGTTGAACCAGCAACGGAAGGAGTTGGTCGTATGCATTTTGCAAGGCAACGGTAAGGAAAATATCCGCTTCAATCGTTTCATTTGCGTCTAAACATGCCAACATTAACTTATATTGATATAAATCGCGTAATGCCTCTTCCCAAAACGGCAATAGCTGATCGGCCTGCACCCCATCCAAGCGGGCCAAGGCTAGCAAGGCCGTTTCTTTACCAAGCAAGGAGGTCTGTGGCGACCGCAAACGGTCCAACAACGGCTCAATAGCGTACCTTCCAAAGACCTTGACCGACCTGGTCAAGGTCTCCCGCACAACAGGTTGCTCATCATCCAACAGCACCAGCATAGGCGCCAATGCGTTCTCGTTGCCGAGCGCGGCGAAAATCTGTAAGGCAAGATTACGGCTCTCGATATCTTGATCCTCCAGCGATCGGACCAACGCAGCATCTGGAGTCTGGATATGACCCGCCTCAGCCAAGCGTTGCAAAACTTCTAAAGCTGCATGACGGACATCCAAGTCTTGATGACTTAAGGCATGGTACAGATGCTTATGAAACCGAGAATCATGCACTTCAGCAATGATCGACATGGCTGCGATGCGCGTTGTTCGATCATCAGATACCAACATCGTTTCCCAGGTTTGTAAAGCATCCTCAAATTCCGGCCCATTAGGCGTAGCAAGTACCACTGCCAAAGCAGCAACGCGAACCTGTACAGCAGGATCGTTCAGCAATGCAACCGCCCGCTGCGCTAACCTCGAGTCGCCAAGTTGCTGAAGTCCAGCAATAGCAGCATTACGAACCTCCGGCTGTGTATCATCAAGGTACGGGTACAACAGCTCTACCGCAGACCGATCACCAATCCCAGCCAAAGCTAGCAAAGCAGCAGCGGTCAACCGCGGCGTGGCATAAGGGAGATGTTCTCGCAACGCGGCAACAGCATGCTGATTACCCACAGCGCGGAGCAATTCAATGGCAGCAAGGCTAGCTTCCTCTTGCGCATTAACCATCTCTGCAGCCATTTGATCTTGCTCTTCGGATAAGACATCCACCTGTCTTGCAACCCCTTGTTGATCGACCTTCAAGCGCTCGCTAATCGCTGCAACTGCTGCCGCATCAAGCTGACGAATTTCATCATCCTCAAGATCAAGCAGATGAACCCTGTCTTCCTTCAAAAGATCGAGTAGAGCGCCGCTGTAGGCCTTGTTCTGCTTGTGGGTGTAGAACACATAGAGTAAACAGGTCAAACATCCGACAATCGGTATGACCAACGGAATAGGAAAACCTTTCAGCAGCAGCAAAGTGATGGCGCCAACGCCTTGCCCAATCGGCATCACAATACCCGTGTTAAAGCTACGTACGAGGGCGCCGGTCTTACGCGGCACAGCATTCAAAATAAGTGTACGGGTGGTACCGCGCAGGCTCGGCATCAGGCTATAGCGTGTAAATCGGGCAAAAACTCCAGGAATGAGAGCAGGGGCAAACAAGATACCGCCAAAAGCGGCTGTTAAGGTATAAGGAAACATCAGATTCGTGCCTTGTACACCAAGGCCCCGAATACAACGCGGGACAACAAACCACTGTATGGCAAGCGCAAGAATGGTCGTCAGACCATCCGTAACCCCTAGAAAGGCTGTTAACTGCGCACTGTCAGGAAATCTATGCGTAAAAATTTTACTATACTCGAAATCAATCAATTGCAATGCCATAACCGTTGCAATGCTGCCGATCGCAGTGGTCATAAAAAGAGGCGAAGAACGCGAGTAAACAACGCCTTCTTTGAAATTTTCCAAAACACCGGGTTTCTTTTTAGATTTCTGGCTACTGGGCACGACCTTTCTCGCTTCGGCCTGTAGAGGCGTAAACAGCTTGGCCACACCCTGCACAACAACCGTGACTGCCAACAAACTCCCAATCCAAAGAAAGAGCGCATTTGCTGCCCCAATGACCGAAACGCTAAGTGCTACCCCTATCCCACCAATTACATACCCCATTAGCAAGCCGCTATTAATAAATGGCAGCAGACGCTTAGCTTCTTGGACATCATAATGCCCTGAGAGATACACAGCCCAGCTGGTAATCAATACAGAGGCATACGCTTGCACAAAGGTAAAGAGCAGAAAGTATACCCAGTCCATATTAAAGGCCATTAGGAAACGCATAAGAAAAATCAGCGGGATAGGAATAAGACCCGTATAGATAATCATACGATCATTCGAAATACGGCCGGCAAAAATGCCATAGAGTGTGGTGGAAATCAATACGAGGAAGGGATTGACGAGTTGTACATAGGGCAAAAAGCCTACCCCAAAGCGGGTTAAAAATAATGCTTCAGAGACGGCTCGGCTTGACGTTGAGCCAATACCGAGCAATATCGCGACACTCAGCAGCATCAATGCCTTCGGCCATTCATGACGCAGAACTGGAAACAGCTTTTCGAAGACACGCAAGAGCGTAGATGTCATGCCAAACTCCCCCTCTGAGGCCGCCCCTTGGGATGCAAACAGATCGTCTAGGCATCCATTATTTCAGTAACTTCTAGCCTTACTTCTACTCTAGACAACTGTACTAGCGCTGTCAAAACATTTCCTCCCTGCGCATCCATATCGCACCTTAGAAAGAGGCAGCATTCACGATCATAATCTGTTATGATCGGCTGGCAAATTCGTATTTCACATGGTGGATGTCAACCCTGAGGTAGCCTATGTCTCTTGACATGACTCAAACGGCTCTTATTGACCCCGAAAACTTCCCAGCCGTCCTCCAGGCCGCCGCAGACCATCTCTGGATGCACGCCTCCGAATGGCAAGCCATCACCACACGTGCTGACCGACGGCTATTGATTTCAGGGCATGGCTGCACGGTAGTCGACGCCGAAGGGCGTGAATATTTCGACGCGCTTTCCGGACTCTGGCTGGTCAATGTAGGCTATGGACGCGAAGCTATCGCCGAAGCCATGGCCCGTCAGGCTAAAACCCTATCTTACGCCAGTTCCAGCCGAGCGGTCACATTGCCCGCGGTACAACTTGCGACTTTGCTGGCTCAATTGACACCAGGGGACTTATCAACCGTCCTCTTTTGCAGCAGCGGATCAGAGGCAGTGGAGTCAGCTCTCAAAATTACGCGCCCGTATCACGCCCTGCGTGGTGAACCCGAACGCTACAAAATCATTGCGCGGCGAGGTTCGTATCATGGCGCCACTTATGGTGCCATGAGTGTTAGCGGCACACCACAGAGTGTAGACCCCTATTTCAGCCCATTACTACCAGGCACCTTAACTGTTTCTGCACCATATTGCTACCGATGCGATTATCGCAAAACCTACCCGGACTGTGAGATCTACTGCGCTGAGGCTATCGAGGATTTAATTCAATATGAAAATCCGTCAAGTATCGCTGCGGTCATTGCGGAGCCCATCTCTGCCGCCTGCGGCGTTGTCGTACCGCCGCCGGAGTATCTCCCGCGCCTTCGAGAGATCTGTGACCGGCATGGCATTTTGCTTATTCTAGACGAAATCATTACGGGTTTTGGCCGCACCGGGAAAATGTTTGCCGCGCAACATTGGGACGTTGTGCCGGATATCATGACCGTTGCCAAAGGTCTTAGTAGCGGGTACGCCCCAATCGCGGCGGCCATTTGTCGTCGCCATATTGCCGAGCAGTTTGATAGCCGGCACCATAAGCCGTTGGCGCATTTGTTAACCTTTGGCGGTCATGCCGTGGCGTGTGCGGCGGCCTTAGCAAACCTGGAAATCATACAACAAGAACACCTGGTCGAAAATGCAGCTCAGCAAGGCGATGCGCTGTTGGCCCAGCTTAACGAACTGGCAACCCGTTATCCTATTATTGGTGATGTGAGAGGGCTTGGCTTGCTTTGCGCCATTGAATTGGTGTCAAACCGCGAAACCAAAACGCCCTTTACTGCCGACGGACCGGAAATGACGCATTTATTGGATATCCTGGCCGAATTGGGTGTTCTCACTCGTGCAGATACAAACCTCTATTTGGCCCCCCCCCTGTGCATGAAACAAGAAGAACGTCACCATCTCGTCACATGCATTGATACCGCCTTAGCCCGCTTTACCCAAGCGCACGGCTACCTATAAAAATCATGCCCAAGGAAGCCTCACTATATGTCACAACGCCCGAACGTCCTCGTTCTGATGCTGGACACCGCCCGCGCCCAAAACTTTTCTTGTTATGGTTACAAACGTTCGACAACACCTTATATCGATGCCATTGCAGCCGAAGGCGTGGTCTTCGAGCAGGCCATCGCGCCTGGATGTTGGAGTCTTCCGTCGCAAGTCTCCCTCCTCTCAGGCATGTTTCCCATTAAACATGGTGCGCACGAGCTACACTTACGATACGATCACCCGTATCCCCTATTACCGGAAATTCTACGCCAAGCCGGATATCACACACTTGGTATTAGCCCAAACAGCTGGATGTCTGATGAGTTTGGTGTCACCCACGGTTTCGACACCTATCTTAAACTATGGCAATATTGGCAAACTATGCCCGCCGATACAGCCCAGTCGCCGCTAGCGCAAAAGGTGAACCAGCTTTACAGCCGTTATGTTTTTCCCTCTCGTAATCGGGCTCGGCATGTCAACGGGCATCTGATGAAACACTTGGATAGAATGACTGAACCGTTTTTTGGCTATTGCATCTTCTGGGATATGCATTTGCCCTATCATCCCCGAGGCAAGCACCGCACAACATGGCTACCAGCTGGCGTTACCCGACCACAAGCCCGCCGGGTCAACCGCAGTCATTTACGCTATTTTGCCGGTCAAGCCCCTATGTCTGATGACGATTTCAACATCCTTCGCGCCTGTTATGACGGCGCCTTGGCGACGATCGACGAAGAAATCGGCAGACTAGTGGCCGATCTACGCCGACGCAATGTTCTAGATCACACAATGCTCATTATCACCAGTGATCACGGCGAGAATTTAGGCGAGCATGGATTGATGAGTCATGCCTACAGTCTGCATGACACCCTCATTCACGTACCTTTAATCATTCGCTACCCCGAACGTTTTGCAGCAGGACAACGCGTGGCGCACCAAGTCCAATTAACCGACATCTTGCCGACCATACTCGATGTGGCGCAGCTCAAGGCGCCACAGATCAGGGCAGAACTACAGGGCGAAAGCCTGCTTGCTCCTACCCCCGACGCTATCATGGATCGCTATGCTTATGCCGAGCTACTTTCCCCACACCCCAGCATGCAAACCGTCAACCGCCGTAATGATTTTCCTGCCGATACCCCGAGGCCTGAATATGATCACGCGCTACGTTGCCTGCGGACCCTGACACACAAGTTAATTTGGGCCTCAGACGGCCAACATGCCCTGTACGACCTGCAAGCGGACCCGCACGAAACCACCAATCGTTTCGAAATTGAACCCAAAATCGCTTCAGAGCTGATGGAAGTTTTACAAACATGGCAACCACCGCATGGTGAACTTCTGCAGGAATCCATACCCGACGTTGATCATGCGCTGCGCCAACGGCTACGGGACCTGGGCTACATCGATTAGCGTATGGCTTGCAACTAATGCAGTTTCCGTGACCTCCGTAAATGGCGTTGAGCAACAGCGAGGCCTAATACAGGATGCGGCACTATTACCCTTGCCCTACCTGTTTGAGACAGTCTCTAAAGCGCTGCGCAATACCGTCTCAACAGCCTCAGCTTCACGCTCCGGCTGGAAGTCTCGCAGAATGCGCTGGCGCCCGGCCCACCCCATTTGTCGGCGCCAGGCAGGTCGTTCAATAAGCAATGTGCACCGCGCTATCAGGGCGCTAAGGTCTCCCATCTTACACAAGTACCCGGTCACCCCATCCTGCACGAGCTCTGGCGTACCATCAGCGTCTGTCGCCACCACCGGAAGGCCGCAGGCCATCGCCTCTAAAACCCCATTGGGCATCCCCTCTTGGTAAGAGGTGTTCAGGTAGAAATCAAACTGTTGTAACACGTCGACCATTTTGTGATGCGGTATTGCCCCAGTTAGCTCAACCCGGCTCTGCAAACCATGGAGATCCAAGAAAGCAGCAAATTGGCAATCAATCTCGACATCCAAGCCATACCCAGCGATCACCACCTGAATATCATGTGTCATACATAACTTACGCAACAGCGGCAAAAGCAGGTCGATTCCTTTCTTCCAACGCATCACGCCACTGCTCCCGAGAGTCACACGGCAGCGGCTAGCTCGTTGCGAGGCAACAGCGGGAACAAATGCTGTACTGTCCACGGCGTTGGCGACAATCGTCGCTTTATCACGGCATGGTGTCAGTGTATCCGCCATGCGTAGAAGCGAGTCACTGACAAAGATCAACCGAGTACTGCGTTGTAAAACGGTGGCAACAACTGCCGGATTGGTAAAAATATCCTTACTGATGTCGTTACCCCGACAGTTGCACACGACAGGCACCCCCACATACTCCCCAAGTATCACCCCTAAGTATCCGGCAGGATAAACAAAGTAAGCTAGAATGACATCAAAAGGATGTTGCCGATGATACATCTTTCCCCAATCGCACAGCTCTTCTACATCGGCAGCGGCGCCGAGGGGATCATCGACAAAGCGATAGTGGACAGACAGTAGCGCTGTTTCGAACATGTCTCGCTCGGTCTGCCCCTCATCCGGCATAAACCGTGACTCAGATGGCGTTGCTGTTACGACGGTT
>JAPULM010000659.1 GCA_027294925.1 bacterium | reverse complement strand
AATCCCAAACAAATCTTACCCTGTACCATATACACCATATCTTTTGCCCTTGCCTAGTCTCACATCAATGGATTGACCGTTTTCCAAGACCATGCTCTTGGCTCAGCGATAGGAATCGTCCATGCAGACGTTTCCCATTCCGACCTTGCTGATTTTGTGGTATGGTGGTTACAACGTAATCATCGCAGGTGATGATTGAGGCCGGGATCGGTGCAGTCCGCTTGCCTGGGCCCTTTTCACAGCTCTACCAGAGGTAGAGGATGACAGTATGACCACCACTACGCGTGAATTTCAGAGCTTCGCCAAGCCGATTGGCGCTATTTGCAACTTAGACTGCCACTATTGTTATTATCTGCAGAAAGAGTATCTCTATCCCGACAGCGCATCTCATTCGAACGCCTGACGGTGAGGCCGGGTTGAATTATTTCTGTGCTGGCTATAAACAGTTTTTTACCTATAGCCGGCCATTCACTGCAAAACTGGCCGCCCTGTGGCGTGCCGGGAAACCGCCTGAGCAGTTGATGCAGATGTTGCGGACAACGGCGGTAGCCGCTAAACCTAAAGCCGGGCGCAACGATCCGTGCCCATGTGGTAGTAGTCGGAAGTACAAAAGGTGTTGTTTGAGCGGGTGATCTAAACGATGGAGGAAAAGCGCATGATGTTGGAAGGGAAAGTCGCCGTAATAACCGGTGGCGGTAACGGCATAGGCCGGGAAATCAGTAAACTGATGGCTGTCGAAGGCGCCAAGGTTGTGGTCAATGATCTGGGGGTAGCGGTTGACGGATCGGGAGGAACCCATTCGATAGCAGATGAAACCGTTGACATGATTAAAAGCGCTGGCGGCGAGGCGACGCCGAATCACGATACGGTGGCGACGCCGGAAGGTGGCCAGAGTATCATTCAGACGGCGATTAACGCGTACGGCAAGCTCGATATTTTGGTGCATGTTGCCGGTATTTTGCGCGACCGTATGGTATTCAACATGAGTATTGAGGAATGGGATGCGGTTATCAATGTCCACTTACGCGGCGCGTTTTGCGTCAACCAGCCGGCATGTGTGTTGATGCGGGCGCAGAAAAGCGGCGTGATTCTGAACTTCTCATCTGGCTCCGGCGCCGGCAATTCCGGGCAGGCCAATTACTCTGCCGCCAAGGCGGGCATCCTCGGTCTGACACGCACGGTGGCACGCGACATGTCAAAGTATGGGGTGCGCGCTAATGCCATCTGGCCAGGCGCCAATACCCGCATGACGGCCACTGTGCCGGAAGCGGCGCGGCAACTGCGTGCTGAGCGTGGCATCGGCCGCGCCACCATACAATCCACCGAACGCAAACCTGAGAATGTCGCTTCTGTGGTGACCTTTCTGGCCTCGGATATGGCCAAAGACATCACCGGTTGGACGGTAGCGATTTCCGGTGACCGCTTGTCCTTGATCGAGGACCCGCGGCCAGTCAAGACGATGTTTTGCCCCGGTGGCTGGACGTTAGAAAAGGTGATTGAGCTTTGGCCACCGGCCTTTGGCCTTGAACTGCGTCACTTACAGCGCCTGTCGTAATCAGATGATCTCGGTGGCGGTTTGTGACGCTGGTCATTTTCTCGCTGACCAACCGCTGCCGATGTCAAGATAGGGGCGTTAGCGTACAGGCTTCCATTGTCTTTGGCGTGAGGAATACATGATGAACGGTGAGGGTTTCGAACTCAATGGTGTGACGTATGCCTGGCCGGCTCGGCCGGTGGTTGTTGTATGTATTGATGGCGGTGACCCTGCCTATATTGAGCAGGCGCTCAGATGTCGTGCGATTCCAAATATCGAACGGTTCATGCGACAGGGCTTCTATACGATTGCCGACGGCACAGTTCCAAGCTTTACCTGTCCAAACAATATGTCCATTATCACTGGCGCCGGACCCTCTGTGCATGGTATCTCAGGGAATTTTTATCTTGAGCCCAAAACGCGTAAGCCTGTCGTGATGACGGGTCCGGAGTTGCTCCGTTCAAGTACGATATTGGCGGAGTACGCCAGGCGTGGGGCTAGGATTGTATCGATCACAGCGAAGGATAAACTACGACTGCAGCTGCAGAAAGGCGTTGATCTGAGGCAAGGTCATCTCAGCTTTTCGGCCCAATATGCTGAGCATTGCACCATTGAAGAAAACGGTATTGACCGTGTGCTTGAATTTGTGGATATGTCACAGCCTGACATGTATTCGGCTGAGCTGTCGTTGTTTGTTCTGGAGGCCGGCATCAAGTTGCTTGGGCAACGCCGTCCGGACATCATGTATCTTTCACTCACTGACTATATTCAGCATAAGCATGCTCCGCATGAACCCGAAGCTCTGGATTTCTACCGGCGCCTCGATGATGCCTTTGGGCGTCTGGTAGAACTCGGGGCGGTGCTGGGAATTACTGCCGACCACGGCATGAACGACAAAGCCAGGCCGGATGGTTTGCCCAATGTGATCTGGCTCCAGGACCTGCTGGATGAGGAATTTGGGGCTCATACAACCACGGTCATCTGTCCTATTACGGATCCCTTCGTTGCACACCACGGCTCACTAGGTGGCTTTGTCCGCGTGTATTGTAACCAGACACCCCGACCTGAGGATGTCATACAATTTACCACCCAGTTACCAGGCATCGAGTCAGTGTGGGACAAGATGTCAGCCGCGAGAGTATTTGACCTGCCTCTGGACTATGAAGGTGATGCCGTTGTCATTAGTGAAGCAGGGGTTTGCATTGGTGCTGCCGAAACGGACCACGATCTTTCCGGACTTGAAGGTCATCGGCTGCGAACGCATGGTGGTATTGCAGAGTCTAAGGTGCCGTTTATCTTGTCGGAGCCGCTAAACGATAATTATTGGGCACGCGCCGCAGGCCAAACCTTGAGAAGCCACAACATTTTCGAGTTCACCATCAACGGAACGATGCCGTCCGACTGATAGGCCAACGGAAGTGCTGAAATGTTAATAGGGCAGCCATCCCTTACCTTGAAAGAGACCGCGTAAATAGGCGGCCTGCCCGGCATGTTGGAGGTTGTCGGAGATGACACTTAGCAAGCGTATGCCCACGGTAGGTAACGGCTGCCACTGGGGTTCATTGAGTGTCCGGTCTAAATCCGTGCCCGTTAGTTTGGCGACATAAGCCTTGGATCGTTCTGCAATATGATTATGGTAGTCCAGCAACACCTGGATCGAGGAGGCACGAAACGCAGCCACTTGTTCCGGTGTATCGCCAAAGCCATCCATCTTCGGATCAGGTGGCAAGTCAAACTTGGCATGCCAGCCCTGCGTGACCCATGCTTGTTCTATGCCCATCACGCCTGAAAGCGACGTGTCTTGCACCCGTGTCAGATGCCAGACCAGCCAGGCTATTGAATTGGTGTCGGGGCTCGGCTGTCGATGTAAGTCATCCAGCGTCAGACCGTCCAGCGTCCGTTGGGTCAGGCTCCGAATCCGTTCCAGAGCGTCGAATAACAAATCTTTTGCGTCCATTGTCTATTGTGCTCCCAAATGTGATAAGACGTTTGAAAACGCTCAGGAGAATCTGTCCGGATGTTCCAATGCGTGCGGCAATTGATGAACTTAGCTTATCAGAAGACTGGGTAAGGCTCAAACCCCCTGTCGTTGCAGAAATTCGTCGATATCGGTCGCCAGGCCTCCAAGCGTTGGCGTAATCGCCTGCACTTGAGCGCCTTGTGTGGTTCTCTGTTCAATAAGTTGGAGGTGCATGGTGTAGAGGGTTTGATAGTCGGTATGGGGGTATGAGGTGCGGAAGATGCCGACCTCGGCAATATCATCCAAACCTGGGAGGCTAGAGGTGGTTTGGGACGAGTCGTCGTCAAAGCGGGTATAAAAATCCAACCCGTGCTGACCGGAGGTGCCGACCATCAAAACGGCAAACGTTTGGCTGTCGACGCATGCATAGCCACGCATGACAATATCGCTGCTACGCTCACAGAGCATATCGCCCAGGAGATCGAAACCCATCGCGTGCATCACCACATCGATACTTTCGATAGATGGCGCGACGGACATAAGATATTCGGGCACATCATGCCGTGGGTATCTGCCCTGGAACAAGGCCGACAAGGCCTGTTTGAGTTCGTTTTGCGGGACATTGCTGATATCGGCGCGAAAAAAGTTGCTTCTCTTGCCGGCAAAAATCAGGTCATTACTGCGGGGAACGGCTGAGCTTTGATTGATGTCTGCCAACAGAATGCCCATTCCATAGTCATTGGGCGTTAGGGTGAAAGATCGTACCCCAAGCGGAAACTGTGTGGGTAAGCGAGCGCCAACATCAGGAGCAAAAAAACCGTCTTCGGTCTCAGCAATGGCCGAGAGTAGAATGTCTTTGCCTAGAGGACGCAGTTGAATAACGAAGTCAATCAGCGCGGTGGGGTCCATTTCAAACGATAGGCGGCCGTCTTCGGTTGCCTCTTCCATCTCTGCCCATAGGTCTTCATAGCCGGGGTCTTGTTCCGGCTCTTGTTCACAGATCGCTGCTAACCAGAGCGGAAAGGGCGTGGCGGGATACGAGGACCGAAACCAGGCGCCAAGCTTGACGGTGTCGGGTAAGCAAAAACCGCCGTTGATACTGTTGACATAGGTGTAAATATCGACTTGATAATCACCCGCCGGCACCTCAATCGGATAGATGAATTCGTTTTGACCCATCTTGCTGAAATCAGCTAGGTCATCCAGGTCAAACCCCGCGCATAGCAATAGCCTACCACAAGGGATATGTAGGATACCGGTCACACGTCCCAACCAGTTTTCTTCATCCGCCATGAGCGCGTCATTAACCACAACCCTGGCGATGAATTCGTCATCCTGCACCAACTCCTGTGCAATCACCAGGTGTTGCCGGAACAAACCTTTCATATCGTGGGCGGATTGTATAATCCGTTCGAGGGCGGATTGTGAGGTCACACTAATTGCGCCTGCCTCGTTGTAGACGCCAAGATCATGTCTAGTCTGGAACGCAGTCATAAGTGGCCTTTCCCTGTTTTCGTCACAACCATCAGACGGTCTAATCGATTAAAGATGCCTGGTAATAGGAGCCGATTTAACAGCTCTATGGGATGCCCTATAAATGTGTGTATAGAAGTTGGGAGCGAAAGCCTGTTGCGAACGGATGTTTTATCGACAGGAAATTGGCGTGGCTTGAGTGCTGTCGGCTATCTTTTTACGGAATGCCAGGTCAACCTTTAATATATGAGTCTAGCGGTGGGCCTTGTGGGTCGTATGCCAGGAGATCGCCCATGTATAGAATGGGGCGCGGCGGTCATTCCACTTATTACAGCTTCTTACGATAGATAATGTTCCAATTTTCGACATCCTCCGGCGTTTGGGTTCTGCCCGAACTCAGCATCACACTAACCTCATCAAAGATAACTTCTGATTGTGGTATATGCAATGACGACACAAGATGCTGTTTTGCCTCTTCGCTTAGCTGTTTATAGATAAGGCTCAAATGCGGATTCAGCGAATAGTCAGACGGCCCCGATGCGGCATGGCGAAGGGTTTCGGAAATGGCCGTGAGAATAGGGGAGGGGTGGAATTGCACGAACAACGTTTTGGTAAAAACATCGGTGTAGAGGAGGTTATCAAGACGAAGGCATACACGCTGAATGCTATTTGTCGCCTGTTGCAAGATCGCCTCAGGATTGTCTTGTGGGGTGTAGGGGCCGGAATAAATGGTGACATGTGGTTCAAAAGACGGCGCCTCATACGTTTTGGCCAATGTGTTGATGATATCCTGGAAGAAGGCACAGTCTGCCGTTGATGGTAACAGCCAGTATGAGAGATGCGGTGTTATGATGCAGGGCTTATCCATCATGATATCGTGCCGGATCCCAGTCTTTGGCCAGCTTGCATAGCATGGCAAGGGTTTCTCGGTTTGCACTGCATGCAATGATGCCTGGCAGACGCACCATGTCGACGCGATCATCTACCCAGAGATTCTGGAAGTTTACGGGCTCTTCATTGTGTACCCAGAGCGCGTCCCCGCCCAAGATACGGGCCATATGCAGGGTAACAGGAAAGTCGTAAACGTTCGGCGTACGGACCAGGGTACCGCCAAACGCGCCGCGGGCAAACAACTCAAACATACATCCCGGCAGGTGATCTACTGGGTAGCCATCTAGCCCCCCTGCGGTTAAAAGTTGGGCTTTTGACAGGTCGTCTTGTTGAAAACCGCCGAGGTAAATATTCTTCGAATCCGGCCGTGCGCCAGGGTCTATTGCTGGGAGGGCAGACAAAACATCGGCAGCCGGCTGGCTTAGATCGTCGTCGCCGCAAACAATTCGGTTGTTAACAGCTTCCACCCAGGTGCCATTCTCCCCGCATTCCGGGACGTACACCAGTGAATAATGTACGGTCTCGACCGAACGCAAGTTGAGGGTCACGCACCAACCGTCTCCACTACCCTCCTGATATCGTTTGGTGCCGTCAATAGGGTCGAGTGCAATGATATATTTGCTCTCAGATGCAAAGCAGCCCAGGTCGCCCGTTGACTCTTCTGCTTCTAACCGGCATTGACGGAAGATCGGATCACAATCCCGTAGGGCCGACACGAGTAGCTCTTGCACCGACAAATCCGCCAAGGTAAGCGCATCTGTTGTGGCATCGCCGGATGTCTTTTGCCCTGCCACAGCAATGTCAAAACGTCGCAGTTGTTGCGCCATGCCGCCAGCCCACCGAAGTATCGGCGGCATGTGCTGAGAGAGGGCATTTGTGATGTCTTGCAGTTGCATGGATGATTCTCTCCGTACCTTGTTGGGCGATGCCGAATTGCCATTATGTTGACGCCTCAATATCAAGCTCAAACAATGGCGCATACTGCCTCTCGCTTGCTCTATCCTCCATAAGATTTTCTGACAAAAA
>JAPULM010000658.1 GCA_027294925.1 bacterium | reverse complement strand
GAGATCGCCGAGTTGCAGGGCATTATCACCCGGGTCACCTCTGTGACCACCTTTGAGGTCAACGGCCAAGTCGTGCAGATTACCCCCGACACCGTGTTTGAGAAGGGTACCGCCGCCGACATCGCGGACAACGTGCTGGTTGAGATCGAAGGCATCTTCAATAACGATGGCAGTATCCTGGCAGAGGAAGTCGAATTTTCTTCTGGAGTGGAACTCCGAGGCGTCATTACCGATGTCACCTCTGCAATCACCTTTGAGGTCAACGGCAAAGCCGTACGGATCACCCCCGACACCACGATTCATGAGGAGGCGGTCGATGACATTCAGGTAGGCCGGCAAGTCGAAGTCGATGGCTTCTTCAATATGGACGATGTCCTGGTCGCAACCGAGATTGAGTTTTTTCTTGAGGGCACGATCACGGCTATCACCTCTGACGACACCTTCGAGGTCGATGGTCAAGCCGTGCGGTTCACACCCGATACCGTGTTTGAGCAGGGGGTTGCCGGCGACCTTGCGGTTAGCGTGCAAGTCGAGGTGGAAGGCTTCTTCGATGCAACTGACATCTTTGTTGCCACCGAGATTGGATTTTCGCCGTGATGTTGCCATACGTGACCCGCAGGGGAATATGTACGGCTGAGGCTACACGGGTACCGAGCCATTAACCGTCACGCGATGCATCAACCTGCGCTGGGGCAGCTCGTAGTCCTTGATTGCCAGGTGCTGGGCGCAGCAATTGTCCCACATCAAGACATCGCCAACACGCCATTGGTGGCGGTAGATGAACTCAGGGCGGGTGACGAAATCAGACAGCTCTTTAATAAGCGGCAGCGCTTCGGCTGTTGGCATGTCGACAATGCCGACGCATTCGCCTTCGCGTAGGTAGATCGCTTGGCGCCGGGTCACGGGATGGGTCCGGATAACCGGATGAATGACATCCGGCAGGTCTTGGATGGCTGCGGCGAGTTGACTGCCTGGGGCATACTGTTTGGCGCCGGGGCGGTGGATGGCTTGCAAGCCATGCAGGCGTGTTTGCATCTCGGCAGGTAAGGCGTCGTAAGCGGCAGCTGTGCTGACGAACAGGGTGTCGCCCAGCGCTTCGCCGTGATCGTTATGAGGGATCTCAAGCGCATAGAGCAGTGAGCCGCGTGGCGGTGTTGCTGTATAGGACATGTCGCTGTGCCAGGTACGTCCGGCGTCGACATTGCCGATGGGTTTACCCTGTGCGTCGAGAATGTTGGACAAGCAGAGAATTTCCGGGTAAGCGGGCAAGGTGAACTGTGTGCGAGGACTGAGTTCGAGGTCGCCAAAGCGGCGCGCAAAGCGCACCAGGTGGTCAGGCGTGAGCTGCTGATGGCGGAAAACGATGACGATATGCTCGCTATACGCGGCATCGATGCTGCGGAAGGTGTGCTCGTCAAGCTCCTGGGCAAGATCAACGCCCACAACCTCCGCCCCGAGTGGGGCATCACTCGGTATGATGGCTGCGTCTCTCATGTCATCACCACGGTGTTGCCGTCTGTGTAATTGACGATGCGCTTGGGTGAAATGTGGGTGCCGAGCAAGCGTAGGTTCTGCTCGCCCGCGACGCGAAAGACGTGCGGTCGATTGGCGGGAAGAACGATGGTGTCGCCCGCCTTTAACAAGATTTTTTTATCTGCCTGATCGACCAACCATGCTTCCGCTTCACCCTCGAGAATGTGCAAAATCTCGGTGTAGGGGTGTGCATGCGGCCGTGTCTGGTAGCCAGGCTCAGCGGTTTGAATACCCGTAAAGATCGGAAAGTCGCCGACGTCGCTATTGAGAATCGGTTGATAGTAAGAATCCGGGCTGAAGGGTACCTTCTCACGTTCGTCAAGCCGAATGACAGTTGGTTCAGTCTGCTGCATGACGGTTGCTCCTTTGTATCGTTTATGGTTACCGGCCTCATACACGAGACGCCTGTCGGGCGTCATCTGTCCTGCTACGTCGATATGTTATCAAGACGGGCAGTGGAACTCAAGATCTGCCGGTCTTAATCCTGCCACACCATCCTGCCTAAGTCCAAATAACCGGAACCTTGCCCCAATTGCGAATACTCGCATCTTTGGTAACCAGGGAAGCAGCATGGATCAGACAACTCGCAACAATAAATCGATCCGCCGGGTCACCGTGGAAGCCGCCGGGAAGACGTGCGGCAAGCACGGCGGTACGTGGCGCAAAAGGTAACAGCATGACGTTCGGACGTTGCAGCGCCAGGGTGACCCACTGCTCGACGTCCATGCGCAGGCCGAGACGCCCTTTCTCCACCAGCATGGCGACTTCCCAGCAGGAGATGGGATGCACACCAAGTTGATCGGCAGCGTCAATCGCACCTCGGGCGGCAGGTGTCAGCGTGGACGATTCATTCACCCACCAGACCCAGGCATGGGTATCAAGAATGATCATGCCTCGACGTCCCACGCTTCATCTATTGGGGAAACCAGATCGGTTTCAAATAGCACCGAATCCCTCAGCGGGTTGACGTCGGATGGCGCCGAGTAGGGCAGCACCCGCGCCACCGGTTTACCATGCTTGGTAACGATGAGCGTTTCATGATTCTCAGCGACCTCCCTGAGCAAAGCAAGACAGCGTGTTTTGAACTCTGTAGTAGGAATAGTCTTCATCGCATACTCCAAAATGGTCAGAACTTATGGACATTTTTAAATATACCGACATCAAGCCCTCACCACAAGGTTTTCTTTGCCGCCTTCCTGCACCAGTCGGTTTGCCCTGCCTCGCACGTAGGTGCTAGGCAGCAGGTCGTATTGCCGCGCTAGAACGACACCCAACATTTCTAGGGTCGAGGGGGTCCGCCAGGCTACCCGCTGCCGTGGCTCGCAGCAAGGCCCAGCGCCGTCTGGACATGCTGCTCATGATGGGGTAGGCTGAAGTCTCAAAGGGTTATCCGGGGCGACGGCCTCAGGAAGGCGGCTTGCGGCATTGAAAGAAAAAGGGTTATTCCGCAATCCCTAGACGCCGTGCCGATAGGCAAGCGTTTATGTCTGGTTACTTAACATCGGCCCGATCTTGCCATTATGCGTAGGGGAAAAACAGGGAGAACTGTACATGGGACCGCTCAACGGCGTCAAAGTGGTGGAATTTGCGGGCATCGGGCCCGGTCCGTTCTGTTGCATGATGTTGGCCGACATGGGGGCTGATGTTATCCGCCTTGATCGGCCAGACAAAGTCGGCAACGACTCGCAGGAAGCGCGCTTTAACACCCTGTTGCGCGGTCGTAAGAATGTTGCTATTGACCTCAAGAGCGACGCGGGAGTCGAAACCGCGCTCAAACTTTGCCAACAGGCGGGTATTTTGATCGAAGGCTTCAGACCTGGTGTGATGGAGCGTCTCGGCCTTGGGCCTGATATCGTCTTCAAGCGCAACAAGAAGATTGTCTATGGCCGCATGACAGGCTGGGGGCAGGACGGACCGATCGCGCATACGGCGGGACATGATATCAATTACATTGCGCTAAGTGGGGCGCTTTACGCCATTGGTAGCAAGGCGGGCGGCCCGATTCCGCCTCTCAATTTGGTTGGTGATTTTGGCGGCGGTGCCCTCTACATGGCGGTCGGCGCCCTGGCGGCCTATATTGAGGCGCAACAATCGGGCCAGGGGCAAGTCGTCGACACCTGCATGGTGGAGGGTGCCGCGTCGCTGATGACCGCCGCCTATGGGGCGCTGGCAGGCGGCAGCTTTAAAGAAGAACGTGAGGCCAATCGCCTCGATGGCGGTTGTCATCACTACAATACGTACGAGACCCGTGACGGCGAGCATATCTGCGTCGGGTCTAATGAGCCACAGTTCTATGCATTGATGTTAGAGACCGTGGGCCTGGCGGATGCCAACCTGCCGGCGCAGACCGACCGCGACAATTGGCCGATGATGCGTAAAAAACTCGCTGACATTTTTAAGACCAAAAGCCGTGCGGAGTGGACTGAGTTGATGGAGCACAAGGACGTCTGTTTCGCACCGGTTCTACGCATGAGTGAGGCGATGCAGCATCATCACAACGTGGATCGAGGTAGTTTTATCGAGATCGACGGTGTTCGGCAGCCGGGGCCTGCACCTCGCTTCGTGCGCACCCCGAGCGAGACCCGGCGCGGCTGCGCCTATGCGGGGGAGCACAGCGAGGCAGTGCTTGCCGAATGGGGGTTTGCGAAGCAGGAGATTGCGTCGCTTGTGGCAACCGGTGCGGTACGGCAGCGGTAATGTAAGCCGCTCCACTTCAGAGTTAGGATCAAAGCAAGGCAGGATTCAGCAATTTTAAATTTGGATTTAATGTTGCCAAAGTCTACTTGTATGGTTAAGGTGGTCGTCCCCCAATTCAAGGAAGCCATCATGACACCCCCTTTAGACTTCGATGCGCTCA
>JAPULM010000657.1 GCA_027294925.1 bacterium | reverse complement strand
GGAAATACAAGCGCAGGCAATCCTCGACATGCGTTTGCAGCGCCTAACTGGCCTGGAGCGCGACAAGATTCAGCAGGAACATGTTGAGATTGTTGAAACGATTAAAGAGTTCGAGACGATTCTTGCCAGTGAGACACGAATCCGGGAAATCGTTAAAACAGAACTGCTGGAGATTCGTGATAAGTATGGTGATGAGCGGCGTACAGAGATTATCGAGGCGGAAGAAGAGATCGACATCGAAGATCTTATCGTTGAGGAAGATATGGTAGTGACCAAGAGTCACGCCGGCTATATTAAGCGCCAACCGACCAGCACGTATCAAATTCAACGACGCGGTGGCAAAGGCAAGGTTGCCATGTCAACTCGTGAGGAAGACTTCGTAGAGCAGCTTTTTGTTGCATCCACACATGACTATCTCCTCTTCTTTACCAATATCGGCAAGGTGCATTGGTTGAAGGTTTACAAGATTCCGCAAGCCAGTCGTGTGGCTCGTGGTAAGGCGGCTGTGAACCTCCTACAACTT
This sequence comes from bacterium, assembly GCA_027294925.1. The sequence continues at coordinate 18,136 of JAPULM010000657.1, read as the reverse complement.
CAGCCGGGTGAGACTATTTCAACGGTTATTCCGATCCGGCGCTTTGAGGTGGATCGCTATCTTATTATGGCGACAAAGCGAGGTATCGTCAAAAAGACGGAACTCACGGCCTACAGCCATCCTCGCCAAAACGGGATTATTGCATTAACTCTTGATGATGATGACGAATTGATTCGCGTCGGTGTGACGCAAGGTGATCAAGATATTTTCCTTGGTACGCGTCACGGGCTGTCGATCCGTTTTAAGGAGACGGGTGCACGTTCCATCGGACGCACCGGACGCGGGGTGATTGGCATCCGCCTTAAAGAGGATGACGAAGTAGTTGGTATGGAAATCCTTAGCCAAGATAGCTGTATACTTACGGTTTCCGAAGCCGGCTATGGAAAACGTACCCCAGAGTCAGAATATCGTGTGCAAAGCCGTGGCGGCAAGGGACTCATTAACCTTCGCTTAACGTCAAAGACTGGTAGCGTTGCGGGCATTCGCCAAGTATTCGATGACGACGATGTGATGGTGATGAGTGATCAGGGGAAACTGGTTCGACTTCGGGTGGCGGATATCTCCCGTATTGGCCGTAACACGCAGGGTGTTAGACTGATCAATATGGAAGACGATCAGCGTCTGGTTGGTGTGGTGCGAGTCGAAGAAGACAATGGACGTTCGAGCGATAATCTTAATCAGTTTGCATCTCCGGAAGATCAAGATGAGGCGCTGCCGCCGGAATCAGATACTGAATATGAGGAATAGCGTTTCATACCTGTCATTCTACAGTTGACGTTAGGCGGGTGATTCAATACCATTTCACCGAAGCACTCAATATGCTGATTGTTTTCTGTCGGAGAGATGCCCGAGCGGTCGAAGGGGGCGGTCTTGAAAACCGCAGTACGCAAGTACCGGGGGTTCGAATCCCTCTCTCTCCGTAGTTGATTTTGTGCTATACTTAACGGCCTAGGTTGAGCCGTGGAGAGGTGACCGAGAGGCTGAAGGTGATCGCCTGCTAAGCGATTGTACGCCTACAAAGTGTACCGTGGGTTCGAATCCCACCCTCTCCGCTGTAGTTGAGATATATAGGCGCCGGTAGCCCAATTGGATAGAGCGCCAGACTACGGATCTGGAGGCTGGGGGTTCGACTCCTCCCCGGCGCGCTACCTCGGAAGGGCATCTATCAAGGATGCCCTTCTCTGTTGATACCTATAGTGTTCTGAACGATATTCAGTTTTGGCTAAGATTAATCATGCCTGATGTGCTTCCAGACCATGATTTTTTCATGCAGGAAGCGCTCTACGAAGCCCGTATTGCAAGATTAACCGGTGATGTCCCGGTTGGCGCTGTTGTTGTTGTTGACGGAACGATTATCGGTCGCGGGCGAAATTGTCGGGAAGTATTGAATGATCCAACGGCCCATGCTGAGATAATCGCGCTGCGAGATACAGCCCAGCAGCTTGGTAGTTGGCGGTTGACGGCTGCAGCTTTATATGTGACTCTTGAACCCTGTATCATGTGTATCGGTGCGGCTATATCAAGCCGTATTCGAGCTTTGGTGTTTGGCTGTGAAGACCCCAAAGCAGGTGCATGTGGTTCACAATTTGACATTATAGGCGCTCAACGGTTAAATCATACCTTCCCGATTATATCAGGTGTATGTCGAGCTGAGGCGAGTACCTTACTTTCAGAGTTTTTTCGCAAATTACGATTTAATAAATCAAAGTAGACTTGAACTTATTGAAAAGATAGCGGCGGAGAGATGGCCGAGTGGACGAAGGCGGTTGATTCGAAATCAACTGTGCCGCAAGGCACCGGGGGTTCGAATCCCTCTCTCTCCGCCATGTCCGGTTTGTAGGGTTGGTTTTTTGTGCTGGAGAGGTGCGAGAGCGGTTGAATCGGCGCGCCTGGAGAGCGTGTGGGCGCCGAAAGCGTCCCGTGGGTTCGAATCCCACCCTCTCCGCTCATTTGGATTTGTTTGACAGTGCGTTGAGAAAGTGATCGTGCTAGGTGGGGAGGTAGCGGTGCCCTGTAACCCGCAAACCGCTATAGCGGGACGGAATTCCCGGTTTTGAGGCCTACGTCAGGCAGAGTTCTCCCTCTGTAGAAGATGTTGAGGATTGGGTCCTGTGCGACGGAGCGTTGTGAACCCGGTCAGGTCCGGAAGGAAGCAGCCGTAAGCAAATGTTCTCCGGGTGCCGCAGGAGCGCCTGATCTGAGTCCAATATAGTGTGAGAGGCTTTCTTTGGCAGGTCGATGCCGGGTGCACGGTCGTCTCATGCCCGTTTGCTTGCCCCTAGGAGGCATGTATGGGTTATCAGGTTACAGCGCGAAAGTGGCGTCCGCAGACCTTTGACGATGTCGTCGAGCAACGGCATGTTATTCGTACCCTCAAGAATGCTATTCAACTCGATCGAATTGCCCATGCCTATTTATTTGCCGGTACGCGAGGGGTGGGAAAAACCACAACTGCTCGCATCTTGGCTAAGGCATTAAACTGCGAACATGGTCCAACTGTAGCACCCTGTAATACCTGTCGCTCCTGTCTTGATATTACCCAAGGCGCTTCATTAGATATTATGGAGATTGACGGCGCCTCGAATCGTGGTATTGACGAAATTCGCGATCTGCGTGAACGATTACGTTATTTGCCTACACAAGGTCGTTATAAGGTCTACATCATTGATGAAGTCCATATGCTGACCAAGGAGGCGTTTAATGCGCTCCTTAAAACACTAGAGGAGCCACCTCCCCATGTCGTGTTCATCTTTGCCACAACTGAACTCGAACGAATTCCTTCTACCATCTTATCACGCTGCCAGCGTTTTGAGTTTAAACGCGTCTCGCTTACGGGTCTGGTTAAACAACTTGACCACATTGTGCAAGATGAGGGAATCGTCATTTCCCAAACTAGCCTGACGCGCATCGCTAAGGCGGCTGAAGGCAGCATGCGTGATGCACAGAGTTTGCTAGATCAAGTGATTGCTTTCTGTGGTTTCAATATCCAAGATGAAGATGTTGGTCAACTCCTAGGGACAGTTGGCATGGAACATCTTGTCCAATGTTTGACGGCGCTGTTTAAGCAGGATGCCTCAACGGCGTTAACTGTTGCGCATGCGCTGCAGTCCGAGGGACATGAGACAGCCGGGATTGTGCGGGCGTTGCTTGAGGGATTGCGGCACATGATCGTGCTGAAGACGGTTGAACAACCAGAAACACTCATTCCGTTTTCGGAAGATGATTTGATTGAGCTGCGTTCGTTAACCGATCAGGTGACGGTTGAAGAGATCTATGGCCATTTTCATATTCTCACGACTACGGAACAGACATTGCGTTCGGTGAGTAATGCTTTCCAGGTGTTAGAAATGACATTGGTACGGATGGCCTGCATCGGACGTGTGCAGCCTTTGCAATCTATTCTTGATCGGTTGGAAGGTTTGCAAATAGAGACGCCAGCGCTGTCTCGACCTGCACTGTCTTCACCCGTCGTCCCTGCCGCTACGGATGATACGATCCGTTCACCATCCGCTTTAGAGTCTTCAGATGCCGAAATTTCTCTGCCGACGCCGTCAGGAACAGACAAAGATTTTTGGCAATCACTTCAGGTGTATATCGCTGATCGTCGTCCTTCGTTAGCTGCCTTTTTGCAAGCCGGTCGGGTTATCACTCGTACGGCTGAGGAGCTTGTGATTGGCTTCGCACCAGAAGATCGTTTTAGTTGTACCAGCTTGCAGGATCCAGAAAATCTTGTCATTGTACGAAACGCAGTGCAGGCGGTGCTCGGACAGCCATTGCAGGTTATAATTAAAGCGTTGGATGACGATATAGACCTTGTCCATGGTGGTGCTTCAGGCGAAACGTTGGCAGACCGGAATACGCTTGCCCCAGAGGATTTACAACAACAAAAACGAGAAACTATTCAGGCTGTGCTCGATATTTTTGACAGCCGAATCATTATGTGAGGAACATATCGTGAAGGGACTGGGTAATATCATGAAGCAGGCCCAGCAGATGCAGAAAAAAATGCTGGAGGTACCTGAAGAATTAGCGCTTAGAACCGTTGAGGCAACGGTTGGCGGTGGTATGGTAAGCGTCACGGTGAACGGTAAAAATGAGGTTCTGCAGGTAAAGGTTGAGCCACAGGTCGTCGATCCCGATGACATCGAGATGCTCGAAGATCTCATCGTAGCCGGGGTTAATGAAGCACTCCGCAAAGCACAGGAAATGGCTTCCGTGGAGATGGGAAAACTAACTGGTGGTTTGAACATCCCTGGTCTCTTTTAGCCGTAAGGATTCCCGGGCATGTATCGTCCCCGTGCGCTAAATACTTTGATCGATGAGCTCTGTCGTCTACCTGGCATTGGCGAAAAAACGGCTCAACGACTGGCGTTTTTTATGCTACGTGCGCCTCAGGTACGCACGGAGCGACTGGCGCAAGCTATCCGTGAAGTGAAACAAAAAATTATTTTTTGTTCACAATGTAGCAGTATTACCGAATCTGATCCATGCCCGATTTGTACGGATCAGTCCCGCGATCGCAGTCTTATTTGTGTAGTGGAAGATCCGAGCGATGTTTTCCTAATCGAGCGCACAAGTGTATACAAAGGGCTCTATCATGTTTTGATGGGCGCCCTCTCGCCGCTTGATGGTATTGGTCCGGAGCAGTTGAAGATTGATACGCTGATACAGCGTATTGAGCAAGGCGGCGTACGTGAAGTTATCTGTGCCACAAACCCCAATATAGAAGGCGAAGCAACGGTTCTATATTTGGCAAAACTACTCAAACCTCGTGGCATTCGTCTAACTCGATTAGCCCGTGGGCTTCCTGTAGGTGGGCATCTGGAATACGCTGACGAAATCACCCTGAGCCGCTCGCTTGAGGGTCGTCACGACCTCTAATCTGTTTCTTCTCAACGCCTCCATGTGCCGCTATGACGCAAGGCACCCTCTGCATGGTTATTGCCTGAAGCGGAACGTATCTATTAACTTCCCTTTACGGCATAAATGACACATCGACAACAGCCCATGACGTGTCTGTAGGCCGTTTAATGGATTGGTTAGGAAACATTCGACACATCCTGGCCCCGTAGCCGCTGTATTAATTTCTGATAAGGCAGCGCATTAAGAAGTTGGAGGGGCTCTACCCAACCGCGGCGTGCGGTTAAGACACCAAGGCGCATGGTATACATTTCCTGCACGGTGTGAGCGTCAGAACCCAGGGCGAATGAAACGCCAAAGGCTTTTGCCAGCTTTACATACCTACTAGGAAGATCAAGCCGTAGTATATGGCTATTAATTTCGAGACAGGTGTGGGTTTCTATTGCAGTTTCGATCAGTGCTTCGATGTCTATATTGGGTGTTTCTTGTCTGCCAAGCATACGGCCAGTTGGGTGTGCCAGGAGGTTGGTCATCGGATGCGCTATCGCTTTGCAGAGGCGGTTTGTGATCTTGCCCTGGGGTTCCTTGAAACCACTGTGAATTGCAGCAATGACGATATCCAACTGGTCAAGCATGCTTTCGTCAACATCGAGGTTTCCATCGGCGGTGATTTCCACTTCGGCGCCGGTGAGCAAACGGAAAGATGACGGCAAAGTAGCGTTTAATTGTCGGATGGCTTCAATTTGTTTACTTAGTTTCTGAGGCGTCAGGTTGTGCCCGGCAGGTGAGCTGGAAACATAATCGCAGATTGCCACATAGCGGTAGCCCATTCGTTGACCGGCTCGCGCGATATCTTCAAGGCTATGAACGCCGGCGCCCCAATCGCTGTGGACGTGGAGGTCGCCTTGTATGTCCTCAGCGGTAATCAGTTGAGGTAAATAGCCGGTCTCGGCCGCTTCGATTTCTCCGTCGTCCTCCCTTAGCTCGGCATCGATGTAGGGCAATCCGAGTTGTTGATAGATATGGTGTTCTTCAGAGGCTGGAATTGGCTGCCCGCTCTTTATATAAGCCAAGCCGTGTTCGGTTAGGCGTAGTGCACGGTGCTGGGCAATGCGCCGCAAGGCAGCCACATGGGCAGTGGCGCCGGTGTGATAGAGCAGCGCACCGGCGAAATACTGTGGCAGAACTGCAACCAACGACAGATGCAGACCTTCTGATGTGGTTAATCGTGTTGCTGTAGGTTCTGTTGCAATAATCTCTTGTACTTCAGGTTGTTGGTTGCAATGGTGAATGAGGCGGGTGGGGGTTGACGAGGCCATGACGATATTGATATCGGCGACCATCTCTTTGCCACGGCGTAGACTACCGGCCAGGCTGATACGTTCGACGAATGGTAATTCAGCTAGTTTTTTAACAAAGGTTTCTGCTCGCGGCAACGCCAGGCCGAGCAATAAGCGATGTTGATTACGTTGCCAGGCTTTGATATCCTTATCAAGTGCTGCTTGCGTAGCGCTGTCAACCGGTAGACGGTTGTCTCGAACCGCTTGGACCAGTTGTGACATTGAGATAATGTTGTGCGTACGCCATAAGGTTTTGAGTTGTGCACTGCTTAAGCCTGGCAATCGTAGAAGCGGTAACAGACTTTCCGGCACGGTTGATTTGAGATGCTCATGATAGCGTAGTCGGCCATTTTCCAGAAGTTCTTGTATGGCTGCAGTTAGGGTTTTGCCAATTCCCGAGATTTCCTCAAGCGCTTCACGCCGTGCGATAGCGCGTAAACTTTCGCCCAGGTTTTCAATCGCTTGCGCTGCTCGTCGATAGGAACGGATGCGAAAGGGATCCTCTTCGTGCAGTTCCAATAGCCCGGCAATTTCGCGGAAAATGTCACAGACGTGTTGATTATCCATCATATTCTGCTACTGGCTCAACCTGGGGCCTGACAGAGTCTAGAGATGGCACCATCTCCTCTATCATTTTCTGCACAAGCCGGATACCTGCCTGTCGATCAAGCGCTACAGTGTCTTCACAAGCATCGCACCTCTGCTCGATTACACAGCGTCTACAACCCTGTTCGCAATCACATTGTAAGAGGGTTTGTAAGGCTGCGCGTAGCAGACGGTTTTGGGCCTGATAAAGGCAGGCGCTGATGCCATTGCCACCGTTTTGAAGATCGATAATCATGGCGCTGAGTCGTGTAATGGCTGCTTCATTATCCTGACATACGGTGCCTGTGTATCCGGTGTCGTTACATGCCACAATTAAGCGGACGCTGGCCAATACGGCATGCACGAAGGTATGAACAGCTGTCCAATATTCTCGCTTAGCTACGGCTTCGTTGTGGTGAAAATCGAACCATATTGCCTGGGTTCGAAATTGTCGCTGATGATGGGGTAGCACGTAGCGGCTTGTGTACAGGGGATTTTTCTTGGTGAGACGTTCAAACGCGTGAATGCTTTCGCAGTAAGTGAGCGCACCATATGTTACACGGTAAGTTGAGGTGGATAGAGAGGCTTCGATATGTTTGTCGTTAACCTCAGCTATTATCCAAGCCCGGGTTTGCTCGGCGTTGGGCGCGGATCGCACCTCGATGCGGCGTTGATCCTTAAGGTATCGTTCAACCTGAAAGGATTCGTCTTTGTAACGGTAGATGGCGCCTTCGAATGCTTCTCGAAAAGCCCGTTCCGGTTCAAGAGAGCTTATAAAACGCCGATCAGGCTGACGTATGACAGCAAATGCTGGCTCAAAGAACCGTAACCGTAACCGTCGATGCGGTTGGGGTTGCGTGGCAATCCACTGTCGTGTTGCTGTTTTGCGTGAGATCCTATGTTCGGTGGCAAGTTGCTTAATCAGATTGCTTAGACTGCGCAGACCCGAATATCGTTCACCTGCTTGTAGCGCTAGCTCTGCTGCGGCGCATAGCAAATGTTGTTGGGCCAATAGCGGATGATCGAAGAGCAGGGGTAAATCCACCTGCCAAGAATTTTGGTAGACGGCAGGGTAGCGCATTACATAGCGTTCTAGTGGAGTTTGGCCGCATAGAATGAGAATACTGAGGCTAGGACTTGCAGCGCTGGCTAGCCGCGCCAAGTGTTCGTGTAACATCATCAGTGATGTGGGCAAGCCAAGGAACACGACGCTGCGTGGTTGGGGTTCCGGGCTTAATGTTTGCTGGGCATTCGGCTCTAAGATATTAGGCGCCAACCCCGCTTCGGTCAGACGTGTGGCGACCTCGTCGGTTACCGCTGCTGTATTGCTCGTGACGTTAAGAATTACACGCGATTGTGGGTAACGCCGCCGTGCTTCACCTGTCACAATGGTGCAGTATTGCCCAGTAAGATCTTGGGTAAGGCGTTGCAAGTTGCCCAAAGGCGCCGTTGTGATAAAAAACTGCGGATGGGAGCCGTAATGCCGGCAGAGGCGATAAAGGCGGCGTAATAGATGGGCGAGATGAACGCCTATGGCGCCTGTATACAAGTGTAGATCAGGCAAGATGATGATGCCTAACGACTGTAAAAAGGCGCGCCATCCGCCATGATAGGCTAAAATGCCGGTGTGTAACATTTCTGGTGTGGTGAGCAGCACATGCGGTGGCGTCTGCTTGATCGATCGTCGTTGTGTTTTAGGCGTGTCACCGTCGTATATAGATGCCCGCAGATGGCGTTCAGGTGGTAGAGCGTCGTTGCAGATTGTGATACGCCTGAGTTGTGCCAGCTCACCCTGTTTTTGTAGGCTGATGCATAATGCGTGACGCTGTTGATTGTGGTTCAGGGTTTGATAAAGAGCGAGTAGATGTACGGTGCCACGACCACTGCCAGACGGGGCGGATACGCAGATGTTCTGTTGTTGTTGTATGAGACGCAGCACCTGGTATTGATCATCGCTCAGATACTCGATGCCTTGGACCTGTAGTAGGGTAGCAAGCCAATCGGGAAGCTGCCACAAGGTTGCCTGCCTACTGCTTGGCGCTGTGGGCGGCAAGATCAGATGCGAGTGGACGTGGCTACCAGACGGCGGTTCTTCAAGTAGCCGTGTGGTCAATTGTTCAATCGACAGCATGTTCACAGCACCTGGTAGGAAGAACCCAGTAGCGGATCCTTTTTCACTTCGATGTGGGTATCAAAGGCGTTTTTCAGCTCAGATAAATGGGTAATGACAATAATTTTGGCGAAATCGTCTTTAATAGCTTTAATTACGTCGACGAGGCGTTCGAGTCCCTCACTATCCTGAGTTCCGAATCCTTCATCAATAACCAAGGTACGTAAACGTGCTCCAGCCCGTCGAGCAAGCATTTTTGACAGGGCAATGCGTAGAGCGAAATTAATTCGGAATGCCTCTCCACCTGAGAATAATTCGTAATTTCGTGTGCCGATGGTGTCACTGATTCGAATATCTAGCGTTTCGACTACGTTACCACCACGGGTGTCGCGCTGCGTTTCAAGGGTTAAATGCATAGCATTATCGGTCACGCGTGATAGGATGCGATTGGCATCGTCTTCTAGCTCAGGAATGGCATTTTCAATGATGATAGCTTGAATGCCGTTTTTGCCAAATATCTGAGCAAGATCACCGTAGAGTGTACGTTCTTCCACTGCCTGATCGCGTTGCGCGTTATCCTGTTGTAGTTCAATTTCACGCTGCTTGCAGTGCTCATACTGCGATTGGCTACGGCCAAGGGTAATGCGGATGTCTCCTTCGCGGTCTCGAAGTTGCTTGATTTGCGCCTCGGCTTTGCAGAGCGCGTCTTTGAGCTCCTGTATCGTTTTGATTTCCTGAGTAAATGCTTGCTGCTCTTGTTCCAGATTGATGATGTCTGAGGCGTAACGTTGTTGTTTATCTGCCAAGTGTTGCAAAGCGATATGGATTTCATGGTGATGTTTGCGGGCCGTCTCAAGTTCCAGATGTTGTCGTTCAAAATGCTGATGTTCTTGTAGTTGTTGACGTAGGGTGGCGTAAATCTCAGGATGAAAATCGATACGCGTGATGCTTGTCTCAATGCCCTGTAACTCTTGCCGTTCGGCTGTCGCATATTGTTTGCTCTGCAAGGCTTGTTCTAGGCTTTTAATCTGTTCGAGCAAACTTGGCCGTTCAGCTTGTAAAGTCGCGCGTTCTGTCTCAGCCTGTTGCAGCCGTATGCGTTCTGCTTCTGCTGACATCAGACTTTCAATTTGTTGTTTGATCGATTCGTGTTCCCGTGCATTGTAACCAAGGTTGGCTAATTGCGTCTCAAGCTGCTGCAGGTTGCTTATATCATCTACGGCATAATGTCCGTTGGTCAGTTGATGATCAAGTTGCTGTAGCGCCTCGTGTAGCGTCATTAGTTCATCATGTGCACGTATCGCTTCATCGAGACTTGCCTGGGTCGTGGCGTATTGTTGGTCGAGCCTTTTACGCTGCACGACTGTTTGTTCCAATTGTTTATATGTTGTCCGTAATCGCTCTCGTTGCATCTGGAGTTGTTTTTGTTCGTCTTGTAGTGTTTGGATTTGCGTTTGTCGCACGCCGATGTCCTGCGCCAGCTTACGCATCACGTGCTGACGCTCGCTATCCGTTAGTGACTTTTCGCATAGTGGACAGTGGGCATCGGCTGTTTCCAACAAAACTGATTTTTCTTGTTGATCCTGTATCTCTTGCTGCAAACCGGCAAGACTTTGCGGAATCTGTACATCGATTTTTAACTTGAGCGAGACGCCTTCGGCGCGTACCTGTTCAAGATGTTTTTCCTGTTGTTCGACATCTTCAAGCTGTTTTTGCAGTGCTTCGATCTGTTGTTGATAGGCTGGTTGCGCCGCTTCCTTCTGTTGGCAGTCTTTTTGACGGTCGATGAAGGAGCGTTGCTCGATTTCCAACGCGTGTCGTTTTTGTTGGATCTGGCGTTCTAACGGATGCTTTTCCTGTTCGAGAGCATAACGCTTTTGTAAGGTTTGCGACAGCATTACATCTTGTTGGCGAGCCGTCATTAGGGCGTTATAAGCGTCGTTAATGCGTACTGCCTGTTGTAGAATCGTATCATAGGTCTGTATTTTGCCATCGGTCTCATGTAACCGCTGGCAGCTACTTTGCCGTTCGAGTTCCAAACGGTGTTGAGCGGTTGTTAGGGTTTGCTGAACAACGTTAAGACGCTGTTGCAATGTGGCATATTCTTGTGCGCGACTGCCATACATGCCTTCTTTTTCTTTTACATGCTGCAGGTTTTGATAACCGGTAATAATAGTATTTTCTTGTTGTAGTATGGCGTCATAATCCATTATCCGGCTGTTGTACGTCGCGAGCTGTTGCTCGATGTCAAGCTGTTCGTTGTGTTTATCTTGTAAACGACGTGTGACGTCTTGCACCCGTTGGCTTTTCAGTTCTAGAGCGCTATGGCGTTGCCTCAGCGTTTCAACATTGTGCTGAGACAATTGTAACGCTTCTTGCACTTGTGTGAGGTTTTCCTGCAGCGTGGCGACAGCCGTCGCCACATCATCCTTTTGCGCCACATCACGTTGTAATTCTTCAATTCTAAGGTTCAGTGTCCTGATCTCTTGGTCGAGTTGGTTGCGTCGTGCCCTGGATCGTGTTTCCAAATCGTCGTATAGCGATAGACCAAGAATCTCACTGAGGATGCGTTTGCGTTCGCTTGGCCGTCGTTTGGTGAATTCATCGGCGCGGCCTTGTAGAATGAAGACGGAGTTGATGAAGGTATCGTAGTTCATGTGTAGGAGCTGGATAATCTTCGCTTCTGTTTGGCGCACACTGTTGCCACTAATTGATTGAAAACGGTTGGCTACCGGGTCGTGACCGTGTAATTCTAGAGAAGTTTGCCCAGCCTTGGTCCGTAGGCTACGTTTTCGTATGATGCGGAAGCGTTGGCCTTCTAGATCAAATTCGAATTCCACTTCCGCCTCGGTTTGACCAAGACGGACAATGTCATCCACGTTTTTAGCCCGTGTCTGACCCCATAGTGCCCAGGTCATTGCTTCCAGTAAGGCTGATTTACCGTGTCCATTTTTTCCAATCAAACATGCCGTAGTTACTTGTCTAAAATCCAACGGTGGGACATTTTCCCCGTAACTCATGAAATTACGTAATCGTAAGCGTAGGGGAATCATGGTGAGAATTCCTCTTGCATGTCACGCACCAGACGCTGAGCGCGTGCCATTAGCGCCTGTTGACGGGCAGCGTATTCCGGATAGGCTGCGATATAGCGTTCAAGGGCCTGTAGGGGAGGCACCATTTCGGTTAAATTGGAATCGCGTGAACGGGGAGCGGTTTTCGTTTCTTCTTTTATGATTGCAGCGATGAGATAGGCGTTTTGTAAACGATCATAAATTTGGCCTTCATTAATGATGTCGCTTTGATCTGCTGGTAACGTTATAATGACCCGCACCACAGCATCCGTAATGTCATGTTGGGTTAACGCTTCATCAAGCAAGGTTAGTGGGTCTCCGTCATGGGTATCGATACGCAGGGTGACAAAGCGCCGAGCTGGAAGCGGGATGAATGAATAGTTGGTGTTCTTTTTTTCAACTTCAGCCCATACGAAGCCTTTTGCTTCGTGCTCCTCGCCAAAGTCGATGCGCTCGATGCTGCCGGCATACACCACAGGCGGCTGTTGGCCTTTATGTAGATCCTGATGCCGGTGAATATGACCCAGGGCGACATAATCCCAAGCCGGATTGGTCAGGGCGCTCAGCGGTAGAATTGGATCGTGGCCAACCATCATAATGCTCTGTTCTGAACTGTACACAGCGTTGGCGACACTACCGTGTACGGTTAGGATTGCCGGCAAATCGGGATTGACCTGGTCGGCTAACCAGCGCAGCATTTCTTCAGCCTTTTCGATTAGAAGACGGTTGACTTCTTCGATGGTTTTGTTTTTGTATTCGTCGCGGGATAGTAAAAAGCTGCGGGTGATATAGGGTAATCCGGCCACTTGCACGGGACCGGCTGGGGTGGGCAGGGTATGGATTGCCGGTTTGCTGATCACCGTGACGCCTGGCAGATTGAGGGTATCAAAAATTTCTACCGCATGGGCTTTGCCCAGAGTGTTAGGTTGGTCGTGGTTGCCGACCAGGATAACAACCGGCACCTGTGCGTTGGTCAGACGTAGCACGCAAGCGGCAAATTCGCGTTGCCAGGATGGCGCTGGATCGCGATGTTTATAGATATCGCCTGCGAAGATAGCCAGTTGAACGTCATGTTCAAGGGCATGATCAATGGCTAGGTTGGTTGAACTTGCGAAATCCAGCAGACGGCGGTTGAGCCCGGAAGCAGCATCGAGACGGCCGTAGTTTTCCATCCCGAAATGGAGATCAGCCAGGTGGAGAAGACGTAGGGGCATCTCATCGTTCCCCAAACAGATCACCGATATGTGACTGTGCTTTCTGTGCCAGCTCCTCGCCTTCGACATGCCCCAGGGCGCTGTAGAAGACACTGTCGTAGTCCCGAGTGCGGATTACCACTGGCATCGGCACTGCATGGCCCATAAGTAGGACTTGTTGCTTGGTATCGAGACTTGCCAGTACGCTGCGTAGCCAGCTAGCGTTACTCACCCCGGTTAGGACGGCATTAATATCTTTCTCGTCGCTTAGTAACGAGGTGACGCGGGTACCAACCTGAGAGAGTACCTCGTCATCAATGCTGGAAGGTCGCTGATCAACAATCAGCAACGAAACGAAGTATTTGCGCATTTCGCGTGCGATAGCGCCAAAAATAGTCTGCCGCGCTGCCCTAGGATTTAAAAATTTGTGGGCTTCTTCAATGGTGATAATTAGCTGTTTGGGTTTGTCTGGTAGGCGTCGGGTGGCAAGATAGCGTTCGGTTTTCTGGACGTAAAGATCGTGAATGCGCCGCGTTAGTATATTAGCCACTAACATATAACATAGAAAGCTGCTCTGTTGGCCGAATTCCAGAACAATATTCACCCCTTTGTCGAGGAATTCCATAATCTTGAATACGGCGTCTTCGTTGACCCGTTCTTTTAGAAAGTCAAATTTTTCCAGCCGCTTCAGCTTTCGATACAAGGCTGAGATGGATTCTGGATGTGCTCCCACATGGTCGGCAAAATCTTTTAGATCGGTTGGATCTTGTTGTAAGAGTTTGGTTAACCAGCTGCGTCCGAATTTGCTAACGATTAAGTATGCCGACTCGACAGCCGTCGGATTTAAATTGAGTTCATCAGCTAGTGACGCGATATCTTCAACCACAATTTGATCGTATGGAATCTCAACGGTGAAATCGCTCTGCACGCCACGCCGCCGAGCCGATTCCGGATCCAGGGTAAAGACTGCCACCTTACTACCGAACAGTGGCTTTAGGCCTTTGACAAAGGTGACACTGTCGCTGCTGCCTTCGCGGGTTGCGTCCCAGCCATACTCACTGTGCATATCAAAGATTAAGTTAACGGCTTGGTTGTTGTGAATTAGGCCGGCTAGTACGAGACGGGTGAGATAAGTTTTGCCTGTCCCCGTGCGTCCGAAGATGCCGTTGCTGCGTTCGATAAAGCGTTCTAGATTGATGCAAATCGGCGTTTCCATGTCCAGTGGGCGTCCGATGTGAAAATAGCGCGGGCCGTAATCCTCACTACCAAAAATCTGATTGACGTCTTTTTCTTCTGCTTCGCAGACGACGGAAAAGTGAACCGGAATGGTCTTTACCAGATGCGGTTCACTATTTTCCATGGAGGCCGTTTCGTCTTTTTCCGTCATTAGCAAGGGGCGTAGGCATATGGTACCATAGGTTGCCGTGCCATGCAGGACTTGGCGCATCAAATCCTCTTCCTCACCCGGTGGATCTGCCAGTACCTGTGGGTTGGTTACATCCAGCCGCACATCGGTGACCATGCAAAAAAAGCGACTTTTTTCGCCCTCTATGACCACAAATTTGCCGGCTCGGATGTCTTCAACCGAGTACCATTCGTCGAGTTTCATCTCCAGACCCCCAACGAGTGAACCGTTGACAACAACTCCTACACGCCGTTTCCCATTGTGCATGATGCCTCGCCTTTTTTTATCTTTTCAGTCTGCATGATGGTCATGTTAACCGCTTCGAACCCCCAACGATGATCCACTGAGCCGTGCTATCTCTGTATTCTCTGCAGGATTGATGACAACATTTCGTAATTGTCCCCAATGAGTTTAACGAGTTCTTTGCCGGCCTTTACCAAATAACTCCGTTCACCTTCTCGAGCCGTATAGGCGATACGAATGGCAGCTGCAATAAGTTCGTCTCGTGGGGTTTTTTCAACACTCATAAGAAACCGAAAAAACCAGAAATGCGATGTCAGTCGCCGCACTTCCATGGGATGACAGGTGTGTACAAAGCTGTGCAACCTGGGAGGCTGCGGCGGCAGGTGGCGCTGGATGGCGCCCTCACTCTCGTAACCAATGATAACCGCTTCAAATTTGGTCTTCAGCAGTTCAAAGATTTGCGGCTGTTCGTCACGGAGTTCTTGTTCCGAGCGATGATAGGCTATTGCCAGGCGATTGGGTTCTAAGCTATGAGTATACGCATTAAACACTACGGCGTAAATGGTCTCACGTCCTTTTATTTTTATATAACTGCCGAAGGGCGGGGAATTGTGTAACAGCGCGCTCTCAGCAATAAACTCGGTATTGCTGCTGCCGATCACCTCACCAATTTCTTCCTCTTGCATGTTTATACCGTCATTCTTCGCTTGCGTAGATTTTTAGGCGACAGGTTGGCGCGGATGCCTCGACGTACCAAAATTTCGCTTACCATTTCATAAAATAAATCGCGCTCGGCCCCGCGTACGACAACATGTTGATGAGCTTCCGCTAACGCTACCGGATAGCCGTTGCCTTTTTGCGCCTGGTCATATGCAACCGTGTGTATGAGATCGAGCAGAGCGGAATTGGTCGCAACCCAGCGTGGGATTTCAATACGCACAATTTCGGTTCCGACATTAAGATAAAAAAAGCCAATGCGATGCTGGCCGTATGACTCAAGAATGTGGGATTGGCTGTCAAAAACAGATGTTCGTTCGCCGGCTTGTAGGAGGTGCTCAAACAGACCGCGGTCATTTAAACCTTCTATCTCGGCGCATGGTAATTTTGGCAGGTCGACGTACGGACATCGGTCGCAGTTCGGTGCTTGCTCGGGGCAAAGTCCAACCCGTAGTGCGTTTAACACATCACGACTTCTTGGCCGACTGATATAACCAGCGATGGGTATTTGCTGTTGTCGTCCTGTTTCCAAGCATGCCAGATAACTTTCTAATGTGTCTTGCAGATAATCTTGCGGTTTACCTGCCAGCTGCCATAAGATTAAGCTGCCATCTGCCAGTGCACTGGTGCGATGGCCACTCTCTTGTGCTGCTGTTGCTTTTTGCATGAGACTACGAAATTCCATAATGCCACGTCGCATACCCAGCACTTCCCCGGCTACTTGAACCTGCTGTCCTCCACATGCCGTATACAGATCTTGTTCACGATAAAATAAGGTTGGCGTGTTGTTGAATTCTGCCCGTTCACCAGTTCCATAGTGTAAGACAACCGTCGCAATATTGATCAAATAGGCAGGCACGATTTCATGATGGCTCGGGGTAATTTGCGAACCGTCCGATGCAACAACCGTTACGGTTTGTGGTCGATCTGGTAAAGCGTAGGTGGCTTCTAGCGATTCATCAATGCCGGCCAGTAACCAAGAGGTTTTACTGATCATCAATTTATGGACGAGTGCATCTAAATTTTCAGACTGCGAGTGTAGTTGCTGGCGGGCTAAATTGAGCCGTTTGCTCAGATCCTCCGCGACGAGTTGGCTCTCTGAAGCCATATGAGCAATTTGTTGGCTCACTCTGGCCAGATCAAGCATAGATGACTCCATAATACATGATTTGAGAAGTGGTCAGAAAAGATCATACAACCTGTTCGTATTGATTTTTACTTCTACTTCCAGTCGTAGCGTCGTGCTAGCTCTTCAAAGCTTCGACGTTTACGACGGCTTACCCGGCGTTTGTGTGTTGTAGCAGTGCGCAGTGGCGTTAACCCTTTACCACCTTCCTCATACAAATCCGTTTTGTCGGTACGTATAGCAATTAGAGAGATTTCACTGCGGGGGCAATTGCGATCCACACTCTTGCGAAGATGAATTTCGATGATACGGTTATCATTTACACCCAAGGCTTCGCACAGTGCATCTTGGGCAATCTTCAGCCCGCCATCCAGATCGCGCCGCAGCGCTGTCGTAAAATAGAAAGTAATACTTAACGACAGGTAGTGGTTCCGAAATAATTTTTCAGTTGTTTCAGAATCTGGCTGGGACGCCAACCACTGCGTGACTTCTTCTGCTACGTGTTGTTTATAAATTCGACTGTTCCGTGATAGGATTCGACGTCCATTAACGGTCGCATATTGCTGATTGATACTGGGAGGCAATGGCAGCACTAGACAAATGTCGGCTAATTCTGATTTTTGTTTCTTCTTGTCGTTCCAATGTTTTGTGTCATCCATGTGCGCCTAAAGCTTTTTTGACTAGGCCAAAGAATTAGTCCATTTCGCAGATAACCATCATCGGTTGCCCGATGATTTCACTCAATTCCTTTTCGACCAGTGTACGATATTGTGGATCTTCAATCATGCTTTGCTGGAAGCCATGGCGGTCCGTAAAGCAAATTGACAGGGTTTGGCCGACCAATTTTGAAGGTTTCCCGGCAGTTAAAACGGAGCCAAGAAAGGCGCTTCGTTCACGAATGGTGGTTACGATATCCGGCCCTAACTGTTGTAAACGTCCCAGCATTGCTTCTTCTTCTGCCGTTGGTCGCTGCGGTTCAGTTAACGAGAGAAGTGACTGTTCTGGTATCAAATTGTGCTGTTCTTCAATGGGATGCTGCTGAATGGGCTGGCTTTTGACTGGCACCGGAGTTGGGGCGGCTTTAGTGGTCGAAGTCGACGCTTTCTTTGGTTTAAAGAAATACTGCGTCTCACCAGCCGTGCGGATACCCTTAAGCTCTTTTACCTTGATAATGATTGGATACTGCCGTGTAATGTCCCCCAAAATTAAAGCATGATGTCGCCGCAGTCGTTTGACAAAAGACGACATGGTCTCTTGGTCGACGATTGCACTTTTTCCAATATGTCGAACGTCATCATCAAACGGCAAATTAAGCAAAAAGAGATTGTCGACTTGACGTAATACAGTTTCGTCAAGTCCATTTACCATATTAGTGACAAAGAAACAGGTAATACCGAGGTGGCGAGAACGGGTGACAATATATCCAATTGTGTTGCGACTGATATATAAATGTGCTTCTTCAAAAAAAACGAACGGGAAATGGCCT
>JAPULM010000656.1 GCA_027294925.1 bacterium | reverse complement strand
GCTTACTGGATGACTGAGAGAACAGGAAAGGAGGATTGAATATGTACGGTCATTATAGATAGCTGACTTTTCCGAAACGGCTTTGTTCAAAATTTAATTGAAGAGGAATAAACAATGAGAAAGACATCCATTAAGAGTCTTACTGTCACTGGCAATCTGTTGCTTGCAACAACTCTTATGCTTGGGTTGTGTTTGTCCGCCGCCGCAGCCTATGCGGCGGACAAGAAGCCGAACATCCTCGTGATTTGGGGTGATGATATTGGTATCACCAATATCAGCGCTTATAGCCGCGGCATGATGGGCTACAAAACGCCCAACATCGACCGCATCGCCAACGAAGGTGCTCTGTTTACCGATTACTACGCCGAGCAGAGCTGCACCGCGGGTCGGGCCGGGTTTATCACCGGGCAGATTCCGTTCCGCACCGGGTTGACCAAGGTTGGCCTGCCGGGCGCCAAGCTGGGCCTAAGTCATGAGGACCCGACGATCGCCGAGTTGCTGAAGAACCACGGCTATGTCGCCGGACAGTTCGGCAAGAACCACCTCGGCGACCGCAACGAGTATCTGCCGACAGTGCACGGCTTCGACGAGTACTCCGGTGTCCTCTACCACCTGAATGCGATGGAAGAGCCGGAGAATGTCAATTACCCGAAGGACCCCAAGTTCCGCGAGAAATACGGTCCGCGCAATGTGCTCATCAGCTCGGCTACCGATTCGTACGACAACACCGATGAGCCGCGCTGGGGCCTGGTCGGAAAACAGAAGATCAAGGACGACGGCGCGCTGACCAAGAAGCGCATGGAGACCTACGACCAGGAGACACTCCAACACTCACTGGATTTCATCGACAAATCGGTCAAGGACGACAAGCCGTTCTTCGTATGGCACAACGCCACTCGCATGCACGTCTTCACCCACTTGTCGCCCAAATATCAGGCCATGGTCGCGGAGAAGGGCTTCTACGGCGCAGGCATGACCGAGTTCGACGATGACATCGGGGTGCTGTTGAAGCAACTCGATGATCTTGGTGTCGCCGACAACACCATCGTCATCATCTCGACCGACAACGGTGCGGAGAAATTCAGCTGGCCGGACGGTGGCACTACCCCGTTCCGTGGCGAGAAGGCGACGACCTGGGAAGGCGGCTTCCGCGTACCGGCCGTGGTGCGCTGGCCTGGGATGATCAAGCCAGGCACCGTCATCAATGACATCTTCTCTCACATGGATTGGATGCCGACGCTTCTGGCCGCGGCTGGCGAACCTGGCATCAAGGAGAAGCTCCTCAAAGGTCACAAGGCGGACGGTAAGACCTTCAAGGTTCACCTCGACGGATACGACCAGACCGCTCTGCTCAAGGGCGAGGGGCCGGGCGCGCGCAAGGAGATCTTCTACATCACCGACGACGGCGATCTGTCTGCTTTCCGCTACGACAAGTGGAAGGTGATGTTCCTCACGCAGGAATCAACCGGCCTCGATGTCTGGCGAAGCAGTCTTACCCCGACGCGTTGGCCCTTTCTCATCGATCTACATGCGGACCCCTTCGAGTACGCGCTGCACAAGGGCAACCGCTTCGGCTACGACCGATGGCACACTGAGCGGATGTTCACATTGGTTCCTGCTCAGGCCATCGTGGCGAAGTTCCTTGGAACCTTCAAGGAGTATCCGCCAAGGCAAAAGCCGGCCAGTTTCGGCGTTGGCGACGCCCTCTCACAACTGCAAAGAGCCACGCAGGGCAGATAGGTCTGCTATACGTTCAGCCGGGCACCCTTCTCAGGGTGCCCGTTTCTTCTTTTACGCCAACCTTTAATGCTTATACAGGTTGCGTTCGTTTATTTTGGTCAAAATGGTCAGGGCCATGAAACCCTTTACGACTCTCGCTATCCTGACGATTTTGGGCAGTCGCATCGGGTGGTGTTTGGTGCGCGCTTTTTCATCGGGGGCGCATGAACGATTTATCTAAAACTCAAATGGCATGGTGGCATTTTCCCACTACCTGACGATAAGGGACATGTATGCTGCAGGGCCGGGAGCTGATCTAAAGAAGAGGGTTGACAAAACAAAGAGTGAATCTCCTCGGAGCCCTCTTGGGATTAGGGCATCACTCAGCGGAATTGACCTACGAAGGAGGAATTGTGATGGGGCGTAAAACCATCTTTGTCGTAGCGATGCTGGTCGGTCTGGTTGGGATATCGTCTTACCTTTGCGCCGCCATTGCAAGACCAGCCAGCTCCGCTTTTTTTGTTCAACTGCCAGCCGAGTAAAGGGGGGGAAGATGAAACTGACCAAAATTCTGATACTTTTTTTCAGCGTGTGGCTGCTTAACACGGCTCTGCCGAGTTATCCCGCGCAAGGTGGAGAAAACGTCGTGGAGCACACCTCTGAAGCGGAGAAGTCGACCGAAGCGGCCGAGAAACTTGTTTCTCTCACCGAACTGGTGCCGGTGCTGACCCCCGTTTCCGACTATTCGGGCAACTTCTGGGACCGGTATACGCTTTGGGGTAATTTTGATGGGAATCGGCAACAGCTCTATGACCGTGGCGTGGCTTTCGACGTGACCTTCACCCAGGTGTACCAAGGGGTCGTATCTGGCGGGGCGGATGACGATGAGTGGGAGTATCACGGTTTGCTTGAATATGGGCTGGCCTTGGATACCGCCAAGCTCGGGTGGTGGCCCGGCGGCCTTCTTGTCGGCAATATCTCCACTAGCTTCGGCAATACGTTGATCAGCGAAACCGGGAATATTTCGCCCGTGAACTACAATAATATCCTGCCGACCGCCGATCCATCGGACACCTTCCCGATGGAGTACTACCTGACCCAGGCGCTGCCGACGAAGACCCTGGTGACGATCGGTCGCCTCAATGCCGCCAACTTTCTGGACCGGAGCCGCTTCGCCAATGATCGGAAGTCCCAATTTCTCAATGCCGCGAATTCGAACAATCTCATGATGGGAAGCTTCCTCAGCTTTTCCACCTATGCGGGACTGGTCGTGCAGCCCATCAACGAGCATTTGGCCATTTATGGGGCCGTGTTTGACCCGAATCTGACGCCGGATGATTACATCCCTGATGGAGGCTTGTTCTCCGATATCGGCGTCGGTGGGGGCGCGGACATCCGGTGGGCATTGGGCAACGGACTGAAGGGATCACTCAATCCGGTGTTTATCTACAGCAACAAGAATACCGCGGAAGTCGACAATCCCCATTACCCTCTGAGTCCGCTCGTAGACCTTGTGATTCCAATCAACGTGCCGTCCAGGTCTGACAATTGGGTCGTCATTGCGACACTGGACCAGTACCTGTGGAAGCCCGACAATGCCAAAACGGCAGCCCCCTCTGCAGACCGGCCACACCCGGCGGCTGATTATGCGTTCCAGGAGCCCGGGGTTGGTCTGGCCCTTCGGGGAGGCTACGGGCCAGAGGACGGAAACCCCTGGAACACGTTTATCAGCGGGGCCATTAGCGGCCGGGGTGTGATCCCGGGGCGGCCTTACGATCGCTTTGGCATTGGGGCGTATGCCATGTTCCTGTCGGAAGATTTCGACGATCTGGTGCTCGTGGGTGATGTCCTGGACGATGAGTTCGGGGTCGAGGCCTTTTATAACGTCGCTTTCACCCCCGCTGTGCATCTCACCTTAGACATTCAACGGATCGAGCCAGGCATCAAGGGTACCGACGATACCTGGGTGCTCGGCAGCCGGCTGTTCACGCGTTTTTAGCACCGGCATCTGAGGGGCCTAAGTCATAAGCATGCAGATGACACCAAGGATGGCCTTTCCATGAACCCAACCCATCAAAAAGGAGGCGCATGAGATGGTGATATTCCTAAAACGAACCCTACTGGTCTTCACCATGGTCTGCTGGGCCGTATCTTCAGCCCAGGCGCAGGACTACGATCTGGTGATTTTGAATGGCCGGGTCATGGATCCTGAGTCCAAGCTGGATGCCGTACGCAACGTCGGCGTCCGAGACGGCAAGATCGCCACCATCACGAAGAAGGACATCAAGGGCAAGGAAACCATCGATGCCAAGGGCCATGTGGTATCACCGGGTTGGATCGATACCCATCACCACAATGTATTGACGCCTTTCGGACAGAAGCTGGCGCTGCGCGACGGGTTGACGACGCCCATGGAACTGGAGAATGGTGTCATGCCGGTTGCGAAGTGGTACGCCCACTGGGAAGGTAAGGCACAGACCAACTACGGCGCATCCGCGAGCGTGATGGGCGCCCGCGAAACGGTTTTTAATCCGAAGTATAAAACTATAGACGGCGCTACCCTCAATGATCTGGAAGTGCCCAAAGCGTCGCATGCCGACTTTCAATGGTCAACAAAAGTTGCGACCGATGAAGAAATCGGCAAAATCCTTTCACTGCTGGATCAAGGTCTGAAAGAGGGTGCACTGGGTATTGGCTACACTCCCGGCTACATGGTCAAGGGCGTAACCACACGGGAATCGTACGGCGTTCAAAAGCTTGCTGGAAAGTACGGACGATTCGTCTCGATGCACGGGCGATTCTCCAGTCAGCGGCCTCCTGAAAGTGG
>JAPULM010000655.1 GCA_027294925.1 bacterium | reverse complement strand
GCCAGGGCGCTGCGGGATGAGAATATGCCGAATGCTGAATTCGCGCGCCATCCAGGCGGCATGCAACGGACCGGCGCCACCGAACGCCATCAGGGCAAAATCACGCGGGTCATAGCCTTTTTGTACGGAGATTAACCGGATGGCGCGAATCATCTTGGACACCACGACGGCTAGAATGCCACGTGCCACCTCAAGCGGTTGCATGCCAAGCGTATCGGCCAGGGGGCGTAGTGCCGCATGGGACGCTTTGGCATCGATCGGCATGTCGCCGCCTAGCAGACTGGTTGGATTTAGAAGGCCTAAGGCCACATTCGCATCGGTGACCGTCACTGCAGTGCCGCCTTGCCTATAGCAGGCCGGGCCGGGATTAGCCCCGGCACTTTGCGGCCCGACCTTGAGTAACCCGCCTCGATCGATCCAGGCAATACTGCCGCCACCGGCACCAACCGTGTGGACATCAATCATTGGCGTTTTAACCGGATAGCCCTCGATATCACGTTCGCTACGCAAGCGGGGGAGGCCGCCTTGCAGCAGGGATACGTCCGTGCTGGTGCCCCCCATATCAAACGTGATGACATCGGGATAGCCAATTTGGACGCCGATATAGCCGGCTCCAATGACCCCAGTACTCGGACCCGATAACACGGTGCGGACGGGCTGCTGCTGGGCAGCGTCGAGGGAGATGATACCGCCATTGGATTGGGTGATATAGGGTGCGACTACGATGCCGAGATGTCTGAGGCGCTGATCAAGTTGCGCCATATAACGGCTCATGACCGGGCCGAGGTAGGCATTGACCACGGTGGTGCTGAGCCGCTCATATTCCCGAAACTCGGGTAGAACTTGGTGTGAAACGGAGACGTACGCCTGTGGCAACAGTTGCTTAACCCATTCTTCTACCTGAGCTTCATGAGCCGGCGCCAGATAGGCGAACAAAAAACAAATGGCGACCGACGTCACCTGGGCGGCTTTCAGCTGTTTGATAGCGGCCAAGGTACTTTCTTTGTCAAGCGGGGTCATAATAGAGCCGTCGCTATAAACCCGTTCGTGCACTTCAAGACGCAGATCACGCGGAACCAAAGGCTCAGGTCGATCCACCTGGAGATCGTAGAGGTCAGGCCGAACTTGACGTCCGATTTCCAACAGATCGCGAAAACCGTCTGTGGTCAGCAAACCGGTGCGGGCGCCATTGTGCTGAATCAACGTGTTGGTGCCTACCGTTGTGCCGTGCGCGAAGTAGGACACATCAGCCGGTTGCGCGTTTTGCTGGGCTAAAATAGCCTGTAAGCCAGTCAGTATGCCCTGTGAGGGATCGTCAGGGGTCGAGGGGACTTTGACGACGGCAATAGCAGTCGTTTGTTCGTCAAACAGACAGAGATCGGTAAAGGTGCCGCCGACGTCAACCCCAATACGTAAACTTGGCATACCTTGTCCTCACTGCGTACACGCTTTATATGAGACGTTTATCTTTTTGCTCTCAGGGCATGAGATCAACGACGTTAATCGATAGGTGTAGAAGCGCCAGCGGTGAGACGTCCTCGTCAATGCGTTTGGTGTCTCTGAGGCGATAGCTAAACCCATAGGGTGTGTCTTGATCAGAGACCGGATCGCGCAGTATTTCTACATGCCGAGCAATCAGATTGACAATCCAGTAGTCGGCGACCCCTGCTGTTGCGTAGAGACTGGCTTTCTCCGTCCGATCGAAATCTAGTGATGTATCTGAAATTTCGACGATGAGCGCTGCTGTAGTTGGATGGGCATTGACATAGTCGCGGATGTTGCCTTGTACCACGGCTACATCCGGTTCGGGCTCAGAAAGTTCACCAATGCCAAAGGGCATCTGCCAGCGCACGAAATAGCCCGTACCGAAAGCCTGTTCAAGTACGTTGGCGGTAAGCGCCACGGCTGTTGCGTGCAAGCTACCCATCGGTGTCATATCCAAGATATGTCCTTCAATCAGTTCGACGTGCTGAGCGTCGAAAATTCCGAGGGCAATCAGTTGCGCGTAAATACGCCGTGTCCAGACATGAGCGCGTGGCGCCGTAAGGGTTTGCATGATACATTTCCCTCCGATCCCAGGGTGGGTGGCTCCTCTAGCTTAACACATGTCAAGCCATTCATACAGCAGGTTGTGTGGGGGAATGGTTCGCAATCCGAGCCTGTTTTATACCGGCAGGGCATTGGTAGATGGAGTGTTACTGTGGGTTTTGCTATGATAAGAGAGTCGTCTTCCCGGTGTCAATGCCAGTCAGATGGTCACTAGTTTTCCGCCCACCCGGGCGGGACGAACCCGAGCCAAAGGGGATAAGCATGATCAACACCAATGGTCTAAACCACATCGCCCTACAGGTTAACGATTTGCAACAGGCGGCGACGTTTTATACCGACCTGTTCAATATGGAAGTGACTCGCCGAACGGACAGCATGACTTTTCTCAAAACCATTGGCTCGACCGACATGATCGCCCTCAACCGGTCAGAAGCCAAGGCAACACCTGGCAAGGGAATGGTGCACTTCGGGTTCATCGTCGAGCCGGCACAGTTTGACGTCGCGCTGACGACGATCGAGGCCAAGGCGACGCCCATTGTCTCTGGCCCCGCTACACGCGACCTGGGTCGCTATATCTTTATTGAGGACCCGGATGGGTATACGGTCGAGATCTTCGAGTGTCTATCATCGGCTTACCGGTAGAGACAGCGGGAATGAGGGCCAGACGGTCTTAGACCTTGACAATTCAGTACTCGTCCGCAAGGGAGGACGCATGAATCCGTTGAAAAATTTCCAGTTTATCATGGGCGTCGAGACGCATACCTTTACGGCCATCGCCCGCTGCCCACGCAGCGGGCGGTTGGGCATTTCGGTCAGCACGGGCGAAGTCGGTGTTGGCAGCCGGGTGCCTTATGTCAAGACGAATCTTGGCGCTGTCGCCACCCAGGCCTCCACCGATCCCCGTCTCGGCCCGTTGGCCATTCAATTGCTCGAGTTGGGCTATCCGGCCCACAAGGTGATGGCGGAACTCGAAACCAGTGATCCGTTCATCGAACGGCGCCAGTTGGGCATCATTGATCGTTGGGGACATACTGCGGTGCGGACGGGAAGCATGAACAATGCATGGGCCGGTGAGTTTACCGGTGACGGCTGGATTGTTATGGGCAATGCCCTGGCTAGTGAGACGGTCGGCACGTCGATGGCCAAGGCGATGACGGAGTCGGAACATGATGATCTTGAAGTACGTCTGATGAAAGCAATCGATGCCGGCACCACTGCAGGCGGACAGCCGGACGGCCAACGCTCTGCCGCCATTTTGGTGTACGAAAACGAAGGCTATAGTATTATCAACCTCCGGGTGGATGACCATACCGAGCCGATGCAGGAACTGTGGCGGATTTTTAACAAGATGCTACCCCTGATGCCCTACTATAGACAGCGGCCGGACGATCCGACGATTGGCCGGGTGTACGATTGGGCGCGGCAACGTGGTATTGAGTTGTAAAAGGATTATTATAGATATTCAGGTTTGTTTTTGGAAATTTAGACGACCTGCTTGAGTAGGGTGGGGCTGCGCCCCACCATGACCCGGCGGTGCGGTAGGGTCGCACCGATCCGCAACGTGTGCCAGGTTTACTGGCCAGTCATCGTGCCGCGGTAGAATATATGCGTCAACATCCGTCATCTAGTCAAGCTCGCGGCTTGTTGAAGGGCGTCGAAACCGATGTCCCACGTGTAACGGATCGGCTATGAATGCCGTTGATGCATTGAAGAGCGGGAAATAAAAGAGGACAACAGTACTTATGACAGCTGAAGAAGACATTGAATACGACCGCAGTCTGCTTGGCAAAAAGCACTTGATCGGCTCCTTCCCTGTTACTCGAGAGATGATCCTGGAATTCTCGACATCCACTGGCGAGACCCATCCGCTCTACTGCGACGAAGCGCTGGCGAAGGCGTCCAAGCACGGTGACCTGATTGCGCCGCCGACCTTCTGTAACATCTTCATGGCCGGTTTTACGCGGCCGGATATTAAACTGGCGTTTGGCGATCTGACGCTGTTTGCCAGTCAGGCGATTGAAAACCTGGCGCCGATAAAGCCCGGCGACACCCTGGAGGTGAACACCAAGCTAAAAGAGGTCTATGCCAAGACAGGACGTTCCGGCAAGATGGTGTTCGCTGTGTGGGAGACTGACTTTACCAATCAGACGGGTGAGACAGCAATCTTAGTACGCGACGCTTATGTGCGCCGGGAGAGGCAAAAGCGATGAAGCCTGACCTGTACTACGAGGATGTAGAAATTGGCGATGATATCGGCCCAGTAGAGCGAACGGTTAGCCGACAACAGGTTGACGCGTTCCTGCGTATACGTGGCGCTACGCCTTGGCCAAGCCGCTTTACGGATGATGATGCGGCCAGAAAAGAGGGTCTGCCTGGCGCCATCGTGCCGGGCGGCATCAACATCGCCATGGCATCTCAGCTACTCACCGGGTGGTCGCCGACCGTAGACCTGAAGAAATTGGAAGTGGTTTTTCGGCAAGTAGTACCTCACAACACGCCAATCGAACTCAAAGGCATTGTGACCGACAAGCACATCGTTGACGACGAAGGGCGTATCGAATGTGATGTGGCAATTGAGAATGAGGACGGCGCATCACACGTCATCGGTAATGCGATGGTCGTATTGCCCAGGCGCGTCGAGTAGACCGGCAGATGGTTATTGCCACCGTGTTATGACCTGATGGCGTATCTTTGCTTGACGCTAAGCTGTAGGCGCTCGGTATTTTGATCATGTTGGCATCGCATCAAATCGCCACCCCTTGGCGTACGGGGACCGCATAGCGCCCAGCCGCATCGATTGCCTCCAGCATGCCGCGTTCCTCTGCAATGCCTCGTCCGGCAATGTCGAACGCGGTGCCGTGGTCTACCGAAGTACGTAAAAAATGCAGCCCCATGGTTAGACTAATAGTGCCGTGGAAGTCCAGGGTTTTGGCGGCGATATGGCCCTGGTCGTGATACAGGGACAACACCCCATCGTAACGGCCCTCTTGCGCTTGATGGAAGACCGAGTCTGCCGGTATAGGGCCACGTACTTGGAGGCCGCGCGACTGGGCTTCTTCAATCGCCGGGCGGATGATGTCAACTTCTTCAGTGCCAAATAGACCCTGTTCGCCGCCATGCGGATTCAAGCCTGCGACAGCCAGCCGTGGCGCCTCAACGCCGAGCTGACGCAAGTAGCGATCGCATAGGGGAAGCGCTTGTAAAATCCCTTCTTTAGTGATGGCGTCGGGGATTTCCCGGAACGAAATGTGGCGGGTGAGGAAGAAGATTTTTAGATTGCGTACCAGGAATAACGTCATCGGTTCACTGACTGCGGCACGCGCCTTTAACACTGCAGTGTGATCAATATATGGCAGTTTGGCCGCCTGTAGCGACTCCTTGTTTAATGGCGCTGTGGCTAGAGCACAGACTTCCCCGGCTAGCGCTGCGTCAATCGCCCGATTTAGATAGGTATATCCCGCTATGCCGCCTGCGGCTGAAACCTGTCCGTAAGCAATGGCTCGGTCCAGGACGCCGACGTCGACAAAATCGACGCAGCCTACCTGATATTGCCCTTCGCCGGGCTCCTGTACGGCGTGCAGTTGTAGGGATTCACCCAGCATTTCCAGGGTCTGAAGCAGTACCGCCCGGTCTGCAAATACCAACGGCCGTACCCGGTCGTAGAGGGCTGCATTGCGCAACCCCTTCAGCACAACCTCTGGCCCAATACCGGCCGGGTCTCCTACCGTCAGTCCAATGACCGGTCGGTCCGTTTGTACAGCGGTCACATTGGTCAAGTCTGGCCTCTGGTTTTGAGGTGAAAGGATACATTTAGGTTGAAAACAGCACAACCTTCAATTGATAACAAGCTTAGCATAATTAGCATAATTGTAGCAACGGATGCAGGGGTTTCGCTTGCTTATCTGTCCCCGCGGTATGTTGACGTGCTTATGTTACGCATACCCTCGTGCTGCAAAGGTCGCATACGGCGCACATGCATGCATGAACCCGATGCACGACCGTATCCTGCATCGTCTTAACGAGGTCAAACAGGCGCAGGCCGAAAATGCGTTACCGGTTATGAACTTTTGCCGACCTATGTTAAATGACGCGGTGCTTGCCTGAGGCCATTTGGCGGGGCACTGTGTGACACAGGGCGAGGCCTCGCTCAAGCGCCAAGCAGGCAGTCGTTGCATGCTAGAAGATGACAGAAGTTCTGTCAAGTATAGATTAGAGATAGTTTAAGTTGCTGAGTTTCTGAAAAATGGTGAGAAATCAGACTCCGGCAAGCCCATTACGCGAACATGAGCCGGCCTTTGGGCTGGGGAATGACACGCCCTAGCTGCTGAGCGGTCTCGATCCATTCGGCAATGATGGCTTGGTCTTCTTTGCTCCAATACAGTATGGTTTCATAACGATTGTCATGAGACATCTGTGACTCCTCCGAGGTGATATTTGAGGATGACACGGCGTACTTGCTTAACCTGGTAGGGTTTTGCCTGCCGCCCTTTGGGTTGTAGATTCAGGATTTGTTCGACTCCCTCTTTGGTGAAAACATAGTGACTACGACGGATACGCTCGGCAAAGCCCAGACGCTGGAGTAGATGACAGGGTCCAGCAAAGGGAATATTCGCGGGGGAAACGAGAGGGGTCAGCACGCAGGCGACCAAACAGTCCTAAGCTAGGGGCGAGCGCAATAAGCGCTAACGGTATATGAGGCCTCTGCCGAATTAAATTCATAGTTCAAGCAGGGCCTGTTCCACCACTTCGGTGAGGGCCGGATGAATATAGATGACCTGCGCCATTTCATCCACCGTTTGTCCATACTTCATCCCTTGTACCAAGGCCTGGAGCAATACGGATGCCTGCGGCCCCATGATGTGGGCACCAAGTAATTGACGTGTTTGCGGGTCAGCCACGAGTTTGACAAAGCTGGTTGTATCTGCACTCGCCCAACCGTAGGCGGTGTCGGCAACCATTCGTTTTGACGTGATATAGGGCACACCCTGTTGTTGCGCCTGGCGTTCGGTCAGGCCGACGCTGGCAACTTGCGGTGCAGCGAATACGGCATGCGGCACGCCATCATAGGCGAGCGGGTGCTTATCATGTCCCAGAAGAAGCTTCGCAATGTGCCGAGCCTCAGCATTGGCAGTGTGTTTCAAGGCATGACCTGAGGCCAGATCACCTAGAGCGTAGATACCGGGCACTGATGTTTCCATTGAGGTATCCGTCAGCACGCGGCCACGGCTATCGACCTCAATGCCGGCGGCGGCAACATCGAGTTGGTCCGAGTTGGGTCGGCGCCCAGAGGCAAACAGGATCACTTCAGCCGTGACATCGTGTGCATGACCGGCGACATCAAAGTGTACGGTGACCCCGTTGGCCGACGCACTGACACGTTGTGCACGCGCGTTCAGCAGCACATTAAAACGCTCCTGGTAACGTGTTGTAAAGGCCTGCGCCACGTCATCGTCTTCCCGTTTAAGGAGCACTTCGCCGTGGTCCACAATGGTGACCTGTGTCCCCAGCGAACCAAAAAAGTGTGCCATCTCGGCGCCCACATAGCCGCCCCCAATGATCAACATCGAGGCAGGTTGAGTCGGCAAGCGCATCACGGTGTCCGACGTGTGGTAGGGGATGTCGGCCAGGCCAGGTAAATCGGGCAGCAATGGGCGAGAGCCGGCCGCTAAAACAATACGCTCCGCGGTGATGTATTGGCCGCCGGTTTCAAGCACCCGCTGGTCAACAAATCTGGCTGGGGCATCGAACACGGTGACATTGTTTTGTGTAGCGCGATAGTCTGCACCGGCAGCCGCGATCGGATCAATTTTTTCCCATAGACGCCCCACCACACGTTGCCAGTCGACGCGCTCAAGGCGATGATAGACCCCGATTTGACTTCCGTGTCGGGCGGTTTCAATTACCTCGGCGGCATAAATAAGCATTTTGGATGGAATACAACCCCGGTTTAGGCACGTCCCGCCGAACTTGTCCGGTTCGACAATGGCTAGGCGCCAGGTGTCCATTTGCGGCCCGGGGATCATATTGCCTGATCCAGCCCCAACAATAATGACGTCGAAATGCTGAAGGTCGTGGTCGTGGTATGGCGTCGACATCGTACGGTTTTCCCTCATTGGACAGAAGGTATTAGCTCAACAAACGATTTACTTATGTCGGAGCAGCTTTGAGCAAGGCGTTCCACCCCGCCCTAAGACCTTGATGGTCAAACGGATAATCAGACTGGATCGACAATCGATTGCGGCGCTTCACCGCTCGCCACTCGGGCTACGTTTTGCACTGCAAAGGCGCGATCATTCATCATGCCTTTGGTGAGGCGACTAAGCGGCACATGTAGGGTTATCATATCAGAGGTTCGTAGCAGCTCGTCAAAGTCAACCTTGGTAATGTTTAACGCCTTTTCTCGGGCTGTCGGCAAGCCTGTGACATCATGGTAAATAAGTCGGCAGTCCCAGCCCTGTAAGCGCCGGGCCACCTGCTGCCCGATGCGCCCCAGGCCAATAATGCCGACTATCTTGTCGGTAAGTTCATAGGCATTGGGAAACCAGGTGGTGTGGATGTCGGCGGCCCATTGGCGGTCCTGCACGGATTGAAACTGCCGTTTCAGGTTGCGATATACACTGACCATCAATGCGATGCTGTGCTCGGCCACGGCGACTGCATTGCCACCGCCGTTATTGGCCACCTTGATGCCGAGTTTGTCCAGGGGGGAACTCAATCTTCTTGTAGCATGCGAAGGAAATAGTGATGCACGCAATGGTTGTCGGCTAGCTCCGGGTGAAATGTCGCTACTAAAACATGCGCTTGGCGGGCAAGCGCTACCTCACCTCGGCAGGTGGCTAGTGGTTCAACTTGTGGCCCGAGCTGAACAATTTTTGGAGCGCGAATAAACACCATTTGCAGTGACTCGGCTGCGAGATCTTCAGGCACTAGGGTTTGACCATCATCTATGAAGCTGTCGATTTGGCGTCCATAGGCATTGCGGGCTGCTACAATATCGATAAAGCCTAGGCTTTGTTGTTTGGGACAGCGCGTTTCTTGCGCTAGTAAAATGAGGCCTGCACAGGTGCCGAAGAGCGGACGGCCGGCCGCATGAAAGGTCTGCAGCGCCGTCCACAAGCGGCTCGAATGCAGCAACTTGACCAAGGTGGAGCTTTCACCCCCCGGTAGGATCAAGGCGTCGACGTTTGACAAATCCTGCGGAGTCCGCACTTCACGCCAGCGGATGCCGAGAGCGTCCAGCACCCGACCATGTGCAGCAAAGTCGCCTTGCAGGGCCAGAACGCCCACCTGGTTCATACGCTACCACCCCCGCGTCTGCAGAAGTTCGCCGGGCTCGAGTTGATCAATGTTGATACCGACCATGGCCTCGCCCAGGTTCTCCGACACGCGCGCCAGGACATCCGCATCGAGGTAATGGGTGGTGGCTTCAACGATAGCTTTGGCGCGTTGCGCCGGGTCGCCTGATTTGAACACGCCGGAGCCGACAAAAACGGTTTCTGCGCCCAGTTGCATCATGAGTGAGGCGTCGGCTGGGGTTGCGATGCCGCCGGCGGCGAAGTTAGGCACCGGCAATTTGCCGTCGCGGGCGACTAATTTAACCAGTTCGTAGGGCGCCCCTAAATCTTTTGCCTCAGCCATCAGTTCCTCATTGCCCAGGGTGGTCAGGCGCCGAATGGCGCTTTGTACGGCGCGCATATGACGCACGGCTTCCACCACATTGCCTGATCCCGCTTCGCCCTTGGTCCGAATCAGCGCTGCGCCTTCACCAATGCGGCGTAGCGCTTCGCCCAGATTGCGAGCCCCACAGACAAAGGGAACGCTGAAGGCGAATTTGTCAATGTGGTGCGCTTCATCGGCAGGCGTTAAGACTTCGCTTTCATCGATATAATCGACACCTAAGGCCTGCAGAATTTGGGCCTCGGCAAAATGTCCGATGCGCGCTTTTGCCATAACCGGGACGGACACGATGTTGATAATTTCACGGATTTTTGTTGGGTCAGCCATGCGGGCGACACCGCCGTCAGCTCGGATATCGGCTGGAACGCGTTCCAGCGCCATCACGGCGACGGCACCAGCATCCTCGGCAATTTTTGCTTGCTCAGCATTGGTGACGTCCATAATCACGCCGCCTTTGAGCATTTCAGCCAGGCCGGTTTTTAGGGTAAAAGATGTTTCAGTCATGTTGTGGTTCCTCCGGTTGTGAACAAGTTATGCTCAAGCCTTAAGTGCTGTCGTTAATTCTGCCGCCACAATCTCAATGCCGCGCTGTAGCTCATGTGGTGCAAGCAGCGCATAGCCGATTCTGAAGCCGTTTAAATGTGGTTGATCAAAAAATGCATGCGATGACAAATGAATGGCCACTTGCCGTGCCTCAAGTTTGGTCTTTAATTTTTTACAGTCAACCCGTTTCGGCAACTCCAACCAGAGGCTGGGACCACCACCTGGTGCGGTCCACTTAACGCCTTCTGGCATCGTCTGTCGCAGCAGTTCGAGACAATTGCGATAGCGTTGATCGAGTTCGTACTGCAGGTGTTTGAGATGTACATCATAATACCCCCGGTCGAGAAACTCAAATAACGCTGCTTCTACGATTGACGATAGGCCCAGGCATGACACTGTTTTGGACGCCACTAGAGCTGCAGTGGTTTGTTCATTTCCAACAATATAGCCTAGACGCAAAGAAGGCAACAACTTCTTGGTAAATGAATTGATATATAACACGCCACTACCGCCTCTGGCACGTAACGACGGCTTGAATTCGGAAAACGACAACATGTCGGAACCCCAATCGTCCTCCAGGATACCAAAGCCAAGCTGTTGCGACCAGGCGAGGATATGTTGGAGTTCTGAGGTGGAGTAGGAGTAGCCGGTTGGATTGTGAAAGTTTGTCGTCAGATAGACCAGGGATGGTCGAGACTGTGCCAACGCGTCTTGCCATTGGTCCACGTCCATCCCATCGAATGGATCAAGGGGTAAGCCAACCGTTTCGACATGGTTCATATCAAATAGCATCTTACCGAGTTCATAAGTCGGGTTTTCAGTCGCGATCCGTTTGTGGGTGAGAATCCGGCATACCATATCAAGCGCTTGTTGAGAGCCTGCCGTGGTGATGATATCTTCAACCCTGGCTTCGATGCCGCGTTTTTGCAAACGCTGCGCAATGACCCTGCGTAGTGGCAACAAGCCTTGCGCATGATAGTCGGTGTGCAGGTTGGGTTGTTTGACCACAGCTCTGAAACAGGCGGCAAGGCGCTCTCTCGGTAGGAGGTCCGCATCGATGAACACCGAACTAAGGTTGATCGGCTGTTTGGCAATCAGCCGATAGCGGTTGAGGTCGGTCGGCGGCAGAGGGACGACCTGCGGCGATGGTACGCGATGCACTGAAGCGGCGTCAACAGGCTGTGACAGGCAGGCGACAAACAGTCCGACACGTTTGCGGCTTTCAGCTAGACCTTGTGCCACCAGTTCGTCATAAGCAACTTGCACGGTGTTTTTTGATATGCTCAGTTGATGCGCCATAACCCGAACAGGAGGCAGGCGACAGCCCGGGGCGACCTTCTCCGTCACGATCTGTTCTTTGATCGCCACAACGATTTGATGGGCCGATAGAGTTCGGCCAGGGTCTTGGCGGTTAAAATTAATCCGGAGGTAAGGCTGTCGAGACATGGTGTAGCGGATTTTCCCCATACCATGAGATGATAATCTTGCGGTCACACCGTTGTTGATTCTGAGTATAAGTTCGATGATCGACAACCACAAGGTACAGTTAAAGATAAACGATTGGGACAGAACACATCGGATTGCGGAATGGAAAGAAAAGGGGTTATTGCGCGGCAGGGCAATTGCGCTAGACCGTGAAAGCAGGCATAATGACGCCAACGACAACACCAAGTAATAGGTCATGCCATCCAAGGCGCTGTGGATGGCGTGGGGTTCTATGCCGTCGGGAGTCGTAACCTCTCATGTCACCAACAACCCCAGAACAGAATAGCCTGGTGCTTTACAAGAACCGACCGGCTCGTGTCGCGGTTATCGGAGAGCGCTTGGAAATTGAGCTGGAAGGCGGAAAAACACAGAAAGTACGGCAAAAAGATGTCGTCATACTGCATCCTGGACCGTTGTCCAAGATGGACGATTTACAGACGCCGCAAGGTGACGTGGAAACGGCTTGGGAGTTGTTGGCTGGCGACACCACCTGTCTGGCGGAACTGGCGGAGTTAGTCTACGGTGTGTATACCCCTTCGACAGCTTGGGCGGCATGGCAATTAGTGGTTGAGGGACTCTACTTTCGCGGCACGCCTGAATATGTTGAAGTCAGCTCTGCCGATGAGGTTAGCCGTTTACAAACCGCACGTCAGACGCGCCAGCTTGCAGATGAAGCGTGGTCTGCGTTCGTCGAACGTGTTCGAGACGCCAATATCGATAGTGAAGACAGCCGATTCCTGCGGGAAGTTGAAGAACTGGCGTTGGGAGGCCGATCGAATAGTCGCCTGCTTCGTGAGCTGGGGCGTAGGGAATCACCTGAGAACGCCCATGCGCTGTTATTGAGATTACAATACTGGGATTACCGTGTTGACCCATATCCGGACCGTTTACACTTGCCGACCTTGGCGCCGTCACTGCCACTCTCTACATTGCCTGAGGAGCCGCGCAAGGACTTAACCCATCTGGCGGCCTTTGCCATCGACGATGTCGGTAGTCAAGACCCGGATGACGCGCTGAGCTTGGACGGCGAG
>JAPULM010000654.1 GCA_027294925.1 bacterium | reverse complement strand
ACCTGACCTGGCAGATCGGCACCGGTTATTTTGGATGCCGTACACTGGACGGTCAGTTTTGTCCGGAAACATTTAAAGAGATGGCCGCCCACCCCAATATTAAGATGATCGACTTGAAATTGTCTCAGGGCGCTAAGCCGGGACACGGCGGGATACTCCCAGCAGCGAAGTTGACGCCTGAGATTGCAGAAATTCGTAAGATTCAATTAGGCCAAGACGTATTGTCGCCACCTGCACACAGCGTTTTCTCCACCCCGAACGAACTCATGTTGTTCATCGCCAAATTACGTCAGTTAAGCGGCGGGAAACCCGTCGGCTTTAAACTGTGCGTCGGCAAACGTCGAGAGTTTCTTGCCATTTGCAAGGCGATGTTGGAAACGGGGATCATGCCGGACTTCATTACGGTTGACGGCGGCGAAGGTGGTACCGGTGCAGCCCCTCTGGAA
Organism: bacterium; assembly: GCA_027294925.1. The sequence continues at coordinate 3,144 of JAPULM010000654.1, read as the reverse complement.
TTTGCCAGCCGAATTGGTACGCCGTTGATCGACGGGTTAATTTTTATTCATAATGCCCTAATGGGCGTTGACCTACGAGGCAAGATTCGGGTCATCGCAAGTGGTAAAATTTCCTCTGGTTTTGGCATGCTAAAGCGCTTGGCCTTGGGGGCTGATTTGTGCAATGCGGCCCGTGCCATGATGATGGCTATAGGGTGTATTCAAGCCCTGAAATGCAATACCAATCACTGCCCAGTGGGGGTGACGACACAAGACCCAGGCCTGGTGGCCGGCCTGGTGGTATCCGACAAGAAACACCGGGTGGCCAACTATCACCGTACAACAATTGAAAGTTTAAGCGAGATGATTGGCGCCATGGGCATCTCCCATCCCCAAAAGTTGCGGCGCTGGCATGTAATGCGACGCGTATCCCCGATCGAGACCAAACATTACGGCGAGATCTACGATTATTTAGAACCCGGTGTCCTTCTCAAGAACCCACTACCGCCGAATTACGAACGTGCCTGGCTGGCTGCATCAGCAGAGACGTTTGACCATGTGCAAGACGGATAAATTTTTGCTCAACGTGTTAGGTAATCCGAGGCTCGAAACCGACTAGAAATCGTCCTAAAATTCATCCAGCGCCTGTTGCTCATGCACAGCACCTCGGAGGAGGCACGCTGTGGAAGGGTTAAATCGATGTAGAGAAAGGTGGGTATGAAGGTCAGCACCGTCGAGCAAATGCGTAAACTAGACCAGACAGCTAGCGATCAATTCGGCATTCCCGAATTGATCTTGATGGAAAATGCCGGTCTGGCTGCATTTCAAGTCTTGCAACGTGAGATCGAATGGCATGATAAACAATGCTTGGTATTGTGCGGCGTCGGAAACAACGGCGGTGACGGATTTGTCATTGCCCGCAAGATCCATTCGAATGGGGGAGCAGTTAAGGTATATATCCTGGGAGAGCTGAACGCCTTCAAAGGGGCGGCGAAAGCTAACCTCGACATGCTGTCTAATTTACCGATTGACATTCAACCGGTGACCAGCGTCGATTCCATTGCCTCGGTAATTGAGGCGGCGGATATCATTGTCGATGCCATCTTCGGCACCGGACTCTCACGTCAAGTTTCCGGCCTCTTCGCTGCAACTATTGATTGCATTAATACAAGTGATGCGACCGTCTTAAGTGTGGACATTCCATCCGGAGTACACGGAAATACAGGTGTTGCGATGGGTAGCACGGTTCAGGCCGATTACACCGTTACCTTCGGCCTACCCAAACTCGGCAATCTGCTCTACCCAGGCTACGCCTATAATGGGAAATTATTTGTTTCTCACATTTCATTTCCACCCCAGATGTACAGCTCGGATCATTTCAAGATTGCCATCAATACACCACCCAGGCTCCCACCACGCCCCCCCCATGCGCACAAAGGTACGTTTTGTCAGCTCCTGGTTATCGCCGGCGCAGCCAACTATTTCGGTGCGCCATATTTCGCAGCCCTCTCATTTCTCAAAGCAGGGGGCGGTTATGTTCGGCTTGCATCGCCGGCCTCAATGACGCCCTTCATTGCCAACAAAGGCAGTGAAATCGTCTTTCACCCACAAGCTGAAACCGATCAGGGCAGTATTGCCTTGACCAATCGAGACGCTCTCCTCGACCTATCACAACGGATGGACATGGTCATCATAGGCCCAGGCCTATCTTTACAGCCGGAAACCCAAGAGCTGGTTAGACAACTCACACCAGCCATCACCAAACCTTTGCTCATTGACGGCGATGGCATCACAGCCGTTTGCCAGTCTCCCGAACTTATTAATTGCAGACAGGCGGACACCATTCTGACGCCACATGTAGGTGAAATGTCACGCCTCATTAATCAGCCCATCGCCGACCTGGAGGTAAATAAAATAGCCCTCATGCAAAAGACGACCGGCGAATTGAATGCAACCATTGTCTTAAAAGGGGCACATTCTCTGATCGGCTATCCAGATGGGCGCCTGTTGATTAATATGAGCGGCAACTCCGGCATGGCCACGGCCGGCTCCGGCGACGTGTTGACCGGTACGATCGCCGCCATGTTTGGTTCCGGTTTATGTATCAATGATGCCGTTAGCAAGGGCGTCTTGATACACGGATTGGCAGGCGATCTGGCGGCCCAACAATATGGCGAAGATGGACTCACCGCAGAAGATATTCTTGCCTGCCTGCCGCATGCGGTTAGACACGAACGGTCTGGCCTACCATGCCACCTTCGACAGCGTTACCAGGGTCTACAGGTTGTCTAGAATAATACGGACGTGTCGCATTGCTCAAGAACTTCTACCTGGATGTATTTGGGTGCGGGTACACCACAGGTTGACGCCCAGCGCTAAAACGATCGACATCCATACAAAACCAAGGTAACACGGTGCATGTTTCAAAGCGGCCCCAGATTCTTTGTTGTAACGGCCTATATGCCCAGACCCACACCTATCACCTCGGCTCCTGTCATCCAGTGTCATTCGGATGCCAAACGTTTTATCGCCCCCGCCGACACCACAAGACGCTCAAGTTCCTCGTATGGTTGCGCCCCCACCACCCCTCGGCCATCAGCGACAAAGGTCGGGACGCCCGTAATACCAAATGCCCTGGCACGCTCCCAGTCCGCCTCTACAGCCTGCTTGAAGCAGCGTGTCTCTAGGATCTCGCGCCCCTTGTCAGCAGACAGTCCAACATCGCCGACAATCTCAACAAGCGTGCCGATATCACCGATGTTCTTGACATCCACAAAATAGGCCTGGAATAGGGCGTTATGTAAATCCTCACCATTTGGCAGTGTATCAGCCCACATCCCAAGCTCTTGTGACAGGCGGCTGTTAAATGTTTTACTGCGATTGCCGTATGCTAAGCCCTCTTCTTCCATAAGACGCCGCATACGCGCTTGGTTGGCCTGGATATCCACATTCCGTCCGGCAAATAACGCCTCCAAAGTCTGGCCCTCCGGAGGTGTTTCGGGATGTAGAGGAAAATGCCGCCACTGCACCTTAACCTGGTAATGAGCTCGAAGCTTCTCAATACGAACCGTACTGAGGTAACACCACGGTCAGACGTAGTCCGAAAAGATTTCTAGTTCGACAACCTCTGACATATCAATTCCTTATAGAATATTAGAATAAAAG
>JAPULM010000653.1 GCA_027294925.1 bacterium | reverse complement strand
AATAGGAAACTCGAATCGGTAAGGTTCGGAATTGATCTGTAATATACGATCTGCCAAATCAATCGATCTCTGCGAGTCCCCTGCGAGATAGTTCATGTGTGCCCCGACACCGAGCACGACCGCCGAGAATGGATCGAGTTTCAGCGATTCTTCGATTGCCATGTAGGCAGCCCAGTCCGTATCGGCATCCGAAAGGGGGGATGGGTTGGCGTAGTGGCGCCGCTACGAGTTGACAGAATATAGAGGGCAGGATATAATTGACAAATCCCTTCAGAAGTACCCCCCCTCTGAAGTTGTCAAACATCAGCATCCGACAGGTCAGCCTTGCGAATGCCACCAAAGAAACTACCGAACCAGATCGTGGCGCCAGATGTCTACCTATTTCCCATGTTTTACTTCTGAGCCGGCAATATTTCATTACGAAACCCAGATGTCCCCTACCCCTTTACGTCACACAGGTTCGTACGATTCAAGATGGAGTTACAGACCAACATATGCGATTCACGGAACTCGATTTACAACCCAATATTCTGAAAGCTCTCAGCGCGATGGGCTACGAAGACATGACACCTATCCAGGAACAGGCTATCCCTCCTATTCTTGCGGGGCGCGACGTGATAGGTCTGGCCGAGACGGGTTCGGGCAAAACCGGTGCCTGTGGGCTTCCCTTGATCCAGAGGACACGTCCGGAGATCAACGCTATCCAGACTCTCGTCCTGGTTCCCACGCGCGAGCTAGCTTTACAGTATGTGCGGGAAATTGACCATATTGGCCAATACACCGGGGTTGTGCCCTTCGCCATCTTCGGCGGTGTCAGCATGGCTATCCAGCAAGTCAAGCTGCGTCATGAAGCGCATTTTCTGGTGGCTACCCCGGGTCGGTTGATCGACTTCATCTGGAATACCGATCTGGACCTCTCCCAGGTGCGCACGGTGGTGCTGGACGAGGCGGACGAAATGCTGCAGATGGGCTTTATCGAGGACGTGGATTTCATCATGTCCTGTCTCGTGCACGAACACCAGACCCTGCTGTTCTCAGCCACAATGTCTAAGGAGATTGACCGCCTGGCAAAGACGTATCTCAGAGAGCCCGTCTGCATCGAACTGAACAAAGAGCAGATAGCTCCCCAGTCACTCCAGCATCACTTTCAATACACGGACCTCAGCCGCCTACCGGTTCTGATCGATTACCTGAAAAAGGAGGACATCCAGCAGTCCATTATATTCTGCAACACGCGGCACCGAGCCTCCCAACTGTTCAGAGACCTGCGGCGGACATTCAGCTCGCTGGAGTACATGCACGGCGGGCTTGAGCAGGAGCAACGGATCTTTATCTTCAATCAGTTCCGACACAAGAAAATCAGATTTATGATTGCTACCGACGTGGCCGCACGCGGACTCGACTTCACCCATGTGAGCCATGTGATCAACTACGACACGCCGCTTAGCCACGAAACCTATACCCACCGGACGGGCCGTACCGGTCGTATGGGCCGCGCTGGCATCGCCATGACCCTAGTGAGTGCCCGGGACCTGAAGGGCCTGAAAAGACTGCTGCAGATCAATCGTATCAAACCGGTGTGGCGCGGTCGGGTGCCAGAGCTGATGCGCGACTCCGGAAGCTGTAGAGGCGCCAGGCGACAAGGGATTTCTGGGAAAGGCACTGCACGCCGACGGCATCGCAAGGCAGCTCCCGCAGCTATGCCATAAAAGTCTCCCATGAGAAGATGGATCCTTCCTAACGGAGACGGATTTTAAAGCATATTTTCCTCGACACCCACCCGTCGCCCTCATCCTGAACGAGAGCTGTGAGCGACTCCCCGCAAGCCAGGGGCGGCATAGCGCGGCCTGGACATGCTGCTCGGAATGGGGTAGGCTGAAGCCGCAAGAGTCCCGCGGCGATGGCCTCGGGACGGCCGATAAACATTGCAATAGCACTAGAGGGGGGAGGCGCCATGATGAGACTTGGAGGCGTTGCGTCGAGAGCCTACTTGGTCGCATTTCCGGCTATCCAAAAACATTTCAAGAGGCAGGGGATTGAACTTGACTGGGTGTTGTATTCCAGTTGGGATGCCCTGGTCGATGCGTTTGTCAGAAGGGAGGTCGATTTAGCCTGGAATGGCCCACTGGCCTACCTAAAAATCAAGCGACGTCTCGACAACCCATGTCAGGTGGTGGCGATGCGGGATGTTGATGTGGACCTGGTCACTCACTTTGTCACACAGCCTCAATCCAGTATTGTTACCGTGCAAGACTTGAAAGGCAAACGCTTTGCTTTCGGCGCTCGAGGTTCGGTCGAAGCCGGCTTGTTGGCCAACCATTTCTTGCAACAGGTAGACATTGACCCCGGCAGAGACCTCGCCCTCGCCACCTTTAGCGACGAACGCCAGAATGGCAATGCTGACCATCAAAAGGATGTGGTGGAGCGTCTGTTGTCCGGCGAATATGATGCAGGCGCCATATCAGCTGTCACCATGCGGCGGATGGAGGAAGATGGTTCATTGGCACCCGGCAGCTTGCGGATCTTCTGGACCAGTCCCACCTACAGCCATTGTTGTTTTACCGCGCAAAGCGACATCGACCCGGAATTGTCCCGCCAGATAACCCAAGCCTTCGTATCGATGGATTATGACGATCCGCTCGGTAAAACCGCCTTAGATGCGGAAGGATGTAAGGCATTCATACCTGGTACGACTGAAGGCTGGGACACCCTTGAGGCGGTGGCCGAAGAAGAGGGATTGCTTTAGCTAAGTCGGGCGGGGTCATTGATCATGCGCCTATCCTAACCTTCCCCCGCCAGGGGGGAAGGGCGCATGCTGACTTGCAAAAATTGTTGTCCGGCACCTTAGATGGTCAACTCGAGGATGTACAGCCCGCCACTCATGCGGTCAATGGCATAGATCAGCCGATTTTCATCGACGTAGACATCGTTAATCTGCACGGCGCTGACCGGGGATCCCGGCGGGGCTGGCGGCACGTAATAGCCAACCTCATCGGGATGAAACCGGTTGGAGACGTCATGAACCCGCAGGCCGCCATTGAAAAAGGCGCCGAAAATCAGCGTGTCGGATTTGAAGGCGGTGGGCAGTGGCTGATTTTCGTGAATATTATGGGCGCCGTAGCGTCCGCCATGTTGCTTAAATTCGTCCACCGGTGGCAGGGGCAGAGAGCCTATGATGACCGGGTTGGTTTCCGTGCTGGCATCAACTACCCAGGCCAGTTTGGGCCAGTCTTCCCCGTCGAAGCGGGTGGCTTCGTCGGTGACGATCAGCAGCTCGCGCTCAAACAGCGGTAGCACCGTATGGGTGAAGCCCGGCAGCGGCGGATGATAGTCAAGACGGCTGATCAGCTTCGGATGGCCCTTATCGGCGATGTCGAGAATGATGATGCCGCCATCAATATAGCCCACATAGGCCCGGTCGGGCCGCTGGGGATAGACGTTGGTGTTGTGCGGCCGGAAGCCGGAATCGAACGGTTCATGACGCACTGGTGGCGGCGTGTCGTCCCCCTGTCGCGTGCCGGGCAGCCACCAACGCCCCACCTCTTCAGGTCGGCTCGGGTTGCGCACGTCAACAATCTGGTAGAACTGATCGTCCTTTGGCGAGGTGGGAACAAAGTCCGGCGCGCCACTGCTCAGGTGCATATACTCACCATCGACAAACCATAGGCAATGGGTACCACGCGAATGGGGCCCGGAACGGTCGAAGAAGCTAATCGAACGCGGTTTGGTAGGGTCGCTCACGTCGAACAGTTCGACACCTGCGGGCTGCAAACCCGGGCGCGAGGTTTGATAGGCCACCGCTAGTAGATCGCCCACCAGATCCAGCGAGTTGGAGCGCATGTCGTGATGTGGCAGCTCCGTTTGTATCAGTATCTCGGGCGCGGTGGGGTCCGTGACATCCATTGCCGTGAAGTTCTTCGGTGCCGATTCATGGGCAATGTAGAGTACCCGACGACCGTCGCTAGTCTGTTGCAGCCCCAGCCCTTCGCCGCCATTGCCAAAACCGCCCAAGTCGTGGTGGCCGAGTAAACGCATGTTCTTGGCTTCAGCACCAGTGGACGATCCATTTGGACTCATGCTCTTCTCCTCTGTTAGCTAATGTGTAACCCAACCGCACTGCACACGGTGTTAAATATCTAGAGATAAATTTTTACAACTCGACGCTTGGCAATTGCGCAATGCGCAATAAACCCGTTGACTTGCAATTCCGCATTGCGCATTGGCTGAGAACTGAATGACCCTGATCTCAAAGGCCTGACTTGCAGCCCGTAAGGCTTCTGGTATAATGCACCGCTTAATGTCCTATGAGCCACCCAAGGTGGCGGCTTTTTGAAGGGGACTGCCTATGGTAGCAAAGATTCAGATCAGAAGCCTTAAAAAAATCTATGAGACGCCCGAACGGCAGGTGCATGCACTGGAGGATATCAACCTCGAGATTCAGGATGGAGAGTTCGTCTGCCTGGTTGGCCTGTCGGGATGCGGCAAAACCACCCTGCTTAACATTCTCTCCGGCTTCGTCGAAATCACCTCCGGCGATGTGTGGATGGACAATAAGCCGATCACCGACACCTACGATCGTGGCGTCGTCTTCCAGGAGTACGCCCTGTTTCCCTGGCGTACCGCACTGAAGAACGTGGAGTACGGTCTGCAGATTCGCAAAATCCCGGCGGTGCAGCGCGAGAAAATCGCCCGGGAATTCCTCCGGCTGGTGCGGCTCGAGCAGTTCGCCGACTTCTTCCCGCACAATCTGTCCGGTGGCATGCGCCAGCGTGTCGCGGTGGCACGTGCCCTGGCCTTCGACCCGCAAGTTTTGCTGATGGATGAACCGTTTGGCGCGCTGGACGCCCAGACCCGTGAGGAATTGCAGGAACTCACCGTCGATATCTGGCGAAAGACTAAGAAAACAGTGCTCTACGTCACGCATAATCTTAGCGAGGCGGTCTATTTGGGCGACCGCATCGTGGTGCTCATCGCTAATCCCGGACGCATCCGGACCATCGTCAACGTCAACCTGTCTCGACCCAGGGATGCGCTGTCGCCGGAGTTCATCGCCATCCAGCGACACATTAACGAGTTGGTCCGGGATTAAGGAAGGAAATAGGGAGACAGACCGATGCAACAAGTTGAAAGCACTATGGCGCCGCTTGAGACCGTCAAGACCAAGAAAAAGAGGCGGTCGATTTGGGTGAAGCTGCGTCCCGTTTATCCCTTCCTGGCGCTGATGGCCATCTGGCAGGTGGCGGCCATGCGAGCCAGAGGGAACCTGGGACAGCTCTTCCCGACCCTCGATGCCATCGCCATCCGCACCTGGGAGCTGATTACCGATCCCCTGATGCGGGCCCTAACGAAGAACCCGGACCTGAGCCTGTGGGACCAGATCTACTGGCTGTTCCAGAGTCCCATCCTGTGGCATACCCTGTCCACCGGATGGCGCCTGCCACTGGCGTTTCTGATCGCCTGTGTGATTGGCGTCAGCATCGGCATTCTGATGGGCCGCTTCGCCTTCTGGGAGTCCTTCTTTGTCCCCATCCTGTCAGTGCTGCTTCCCATCCCGGCACTTGCCTGGACGCCGATCGCCATTATCTGGTTCGGATTCGGGTCTCAGACCGTCATTATCATTACGGCCTTTGCGTCGTTTCTACCCATTGCCATGGCGGTGTGGACAGGTGTCAAGACGGTGAACCCGGTTTGGATCCGCGCCGCCCAGTCGATGAATGCCGATCGTATGACCATTTTCCGCACGGTGGTCTTGCCCGGTTCCCTACCGATGATCCTGAGCGGTCTGCGCATCGGTCTGGCGCGCGCCTGGCGTGCTGGGGTGGGCGCCGAGGCCTTTGGCGGCATCCGCTGGGGGCTATCGGCAGGCATCTTTGACGCCCAGGAGTATCTCGACATCGCTTTCATGATGGTGGCCATCGCGGTGCTTGGCATCTTTGGCTACAGCCTCGAAAAGCTTATGTTTCAGCCGATCGAGAACCGCACCGTCATCCGTTGGGGCATGATGGAGGCGATGGGTGAACAGGGGAAAAAGGTCTGAGCCGAGCATCAAGGCGCCGGGGGCTGGCAAGGCCCCCAGCGCGCTAGCGGTCAGTTGGTGGGTGAGGTCCAACCTACCTCACGCGTGATCTTGCGTAGGATGGCGTCGTCCAGCATGTCACTCTTGGTGAAGTCCGGATGGCTCTTGATCCAGCCGAGCTTTATTTGTTTGTCCCCCATATCGTTGAGATAGGCCCGCACCTCATCGCTGACGAAGACCTCTGACCGCAGGCGTTTCACCACCGCCAGGATGACCTTATACTCGGCCTTGTCACCCACCTCTTGCAGGGCTTCGGTGTAGACTTGGGCATACTTCTCCGAGTCCTCCTGCAGCAGCTTGTGTGCCTTCAGCCAACCCCGGAAGTACTTCTCATAGAGGTCAGGGTGATTTTTCAGCGTCTTCGGGTTGCCGATATGCATCATGCGCGTCTTGTCGTAGCTGCACAGGGTCTCCAACTCGCGGATGAGACCCTTCTGCAGGGCGATCTCAAATTGCGGGTCGCCCACCAGGGCAGCCTGCGCCGAGCCTGTAAGCAGGGCCGAGATGCGATCAGTGGTCACGACGCTCAACAAGGTGACGTCAGACGACTTCAAACCGTATTTCGGCAGGACATAAGACTGGAAGGCGAAGTCCGTACTCGTCCCTTTTTTATTGGCAAAGACGGTGCCCTTGAAATCGGCCGGGCTTTTGATCTTCGAGTCGACCGGCACCACGATGTGTTGGATGTCGCAGATGTTCGCCGTCACCCCGATGGCCGTCACTTTAGCGCCTTTAGAGACGGCCGTGGTGAAGGGCGAGAAGCCCGTCGTGCCGGTATCCAGGTTGCCCTGGATGATGGCGTTACGCATCAGTTTGCCCTGCTTGAAGTACTGGAAGGTATATTCCAGCCCCTCCGCTTTCCAATAGCCCATCCGGTGTGCGACCACCTCATAGGAACCCATTAACGCCCGGTGAGCCCCAATGCGAAGCTTCTTGGCCTCGGCCGGGGAGCTAAGCACGAGTAAACCGATGCCCAATACTACAACCAAAACAGTGCTGATGAGCCGTCTCATAGCGAATACCCTCCACGGTAAGTTTAACAATGCCCTCTGTTGCTTCTAAGGGTGAGGTGAATGTGAGATGGCATTCTAGCATAGCCACAGAAAAAACCAAATAGCAATTCGCTCTACCGCTCAGGATGGATTACGGGGGAGCCTCCAGGGTTCTCCGGAGCGCGCACACCGTCTACGACATGTGCCATAGTGGGCTTAACGGCAAGCGAATCGTTTTGCAAGGCGGTTAAATACAACGAATTGCCCCGCCGTCGACAGGGATGATGGTGCCGGTCATATAGGACGCCCAGCTGGAGGCCAGAAAGACGGTCAAGCCAGCCACTTCATGAGGCTCTCCGGGGCGTTTTAAAGGATTATCTCGCATCCAGTCGGCCTCAACTTCCGCCGCTGTCAGGTTCCGTTCGGCCGCCATGCCGGCCATCAAACTGTCCCATCGCTCGGTGCGAATCGGACCCGGATTGATGGCGTTGACCAGAACGTTGTGGGGCGCCCCTTCATCGGCCAGGGCTTTGGTCATATTCATCAGCGCCGCATTGGCGCCGCCACCGGCAATGTAGCCGGCATTGGGCTGGCGACCGGCCGTACCGATGATGTTGATGATGCGACCACCGCCATGGTCTCGCATGATCGGCAGAATTTCGCGTGCCAGGCGTATGTAGCCGAACACCTTTAGAGACCAGTCAACGAGCCAATCCTCATCCGGTTTGGCCAGCAGCGAGCCACCGCGAATGGCGCCGGCATTGTTGACTAGAATATCGACCGTTCCAAAACGCGCCAGGCTTTCCTGAGCGACGGCACGTACACCCTCCAAGGTGCTTAAGTCCATACTGATCGGGTGGACCTGAACGTCCGTATCCCGATGAATCTGGCTTGCCACCTGCTGCAAAAGCTCCTGGCCCCGGGCACAAATGGCCAGATTGACGCCTTCGTTGGCAAGCGCTTCCGCAATGGCCTTACCGATTCCTTTACTCGCACCGGTGACCAGTGCAAATTTACCTCTGAGATTGCATTCCATCAGTATGCTCCTCATCGCCCAGTATATAGTGTAGTTTGCCTTCCAGCGCGAGGGTGAACTGCTCCTCGTTCGGATGCATGTGCAGCGGTGGCCCCTCGCCTTGCGGCTTGGTTACGATT
>JAPULM010000652.1 GCA_027294925.1 bacterium | reverse complement strand
CCATCCGCCGTTACCAACTCCACGCCACGAACATTGTCGACCGCAAGTCCGAACCTCCGCGCGACTCTGCCGAAGCCGCCGCCCAGGGTCAGCCCACCCACGCCCGTATGCGATACCGTGCCAGTTGTGGTCACCAAGTCGAAGTTCATCGTGTCGTGATCCATGTCGCCAAGCCAGCTACCGCCGGAGACCTGCGCGATGCGCCGGTCCGGATCGACACGCACGCTTCGCAGCAAACTCAAGTCGATCATCATGCCGCCGTCACAGGTGGATTTACCCGATGGGCTGTGACCACCGCATTTCACGGCGACCAGCAGGCTGGATTCACGTGCGAAGTCAACGGCGTTCACTACGTCCGCCGTGCCTTTTGGCTGCACGATAATCGCCGGGTGTTTGTCGATCGACGCATTCAGGACCCGGCGCGCCTCCTCATACGCCTCGTGACCCGGCAACAGCAGATTGCCTCGCAAGCTGTCGCCGAGCTCCTGTACGGCTGCACGCCTTAACGTCACTTCAGCGCCGGCACCGGTGACCGCGTTGATGTCGGCGTCAACTTTCATGGAGCCGCTCAGGATCGCAGCGTAGCTGCGGCTGATCGGCAATGCGGCGGCAACCGCGGCGGCAACGGTCGATTGAATAAAGTGGCGTCGATTCATTATGGTGACCCCTGTTCTTGTTATATGGCGGTCTCGCAGCTCATGCGGTCCCGCTCCATACACTAAAAGTATTAAAGATACAGCATGGTCGCCAGTATTGCCGACGCGATACAGGACAGCGGCAAGACTCCAGCACATGACGAAAGCTATCAGTGCGAGAAATCCAATTGAACTGAAACACCGGGGGACAAATTCGATAAGATCCCGATAAATAATATAGGGGCGACCTCATGCCTATCTACAGGAATGCGTTTTATTGGTTTATCGGGCTGCTTGTCCTCCTGATCCTTGGATTTTGGCAGTCTTACTTTTCCCAACTGCCTGACGCTGGTCACATCACCCACCATGCGCATGCCGTGGTCATGTTGACTTGGGTGTTGCTGCTGATCGTTCAATCCTGGCTTATCAGGAACCGCCGCAACGCAAGGCATCGATTGATTGGCAAAACTTCGTTCGTTATCGCTCCCGCGGTGGTTGTGACGGCCCTATATGTCAACTTTTTCTTCCAGGCCAACGCGGAAGATCCGGTCGCGCCACTAACGCAGAGCATATACTGGCTTGGTTATTGCTCGGCGGGGACGTTCACAATCATGTATGTCCTGGCAATCCGTCATCGACGCCAAATGCATCTGCATGCCCGGTACATGGTTGGAACATCTTTGGTATTTGTTGTCCCGGGAATGTCCCGGGTGATCGAAAATTACCTGGCACCGACCGGCGTCCTTACGGAATCTTTTGTGCAATTTGGGCCGCAACCCTGGTGCTGTGGGTGTTGCTACCAACGTGGGGCTGGTGGACCGCCTTTTCAGCCTGGTCGGCGACAGCGATCAGCTGGTAGTCGCGTTCCCGGCCATTGTTTCATCGACTACAAAGTTAGGAAGTAAGAAATATAGATTGAGGTAAGCGCTTGGATCAAAAACATTTTTTGAGAGAAGTAGTTGGTCGTTGGGATGAAAGGTCACAACTATCTCGCTTGCCCGGCGAGCAAGACTGGAATTTCAAAGTTTCCGGAGGTGTGACTGGCATCCTGAAAATCATGCACCAGGGTTGTGAACGCGCTCTTCTCGAAACTCAGGTGGCCATGCTGAATTACCTTGCTCAGGTGGATAATTTGCCGACTCCGTGTGTTATCCCCTCTGCAGATGCGAATGACATTGAATGCATAGAAACGGAAGGCACAAGGCGGTTGGCGTGGATGATCAGCCTGTTGCCGGGCCAGACTCTGGCCAATGCGCCGCCAATTGGTCTTTCGCTGATGCGGGATATCGGCCAGTCTCTCGGTCAATTGCAGGTTGCGTTGAGAGACTTCTCGCACCCGGGCCTTGACCGGACGTTCAAGTGGGATCTTAAGGCCGCCGACTGGTTTGAACCCTTTGTGCCGCAAATTCAGGACCCGGTGCGCATCGCAACAGTTAGTCGGATTTTTGCTGACTACAAAAGCAGCCATCAATCATTTCTGAAATCTTTGCCGCAACAGGCAATACACAACGATCTGAACGATCATAATATCCTTGTAACGACAGATGGCGACGGGACCAGTCGTGTCTCGGGTCTGATTGACTTTGGCGATATCCTCTATGGCCCCGTTTTAGCGGACGTTGCTATCGCGGGCGCATACCTCATTCTGAATTGCGACAACCCGGTCGATAGGCTTGCGATGTTTCTGGATGGGTATCAGAGCATTCACCCGCTGACCGAAGCAGAAATTGATGCGGTCTGGCCACTGGTTTTGACGCGGTTGGCGGTGAGCGTTACGAATGCGGCCATCATGAAGCTAAAGAAGCCGGACGACCCCTATGTCGTAGTGACAGAGGGGCCAGCCTGGCAACTGCTTGACCAGCTGGATGCATTTGACGAAAAAGTTATTCGCCTACGGATGCGCCGAACTCGAAATGTCAAACGCCGAGCAAACTTTCCAGACCGACAGTGACACCTGAATCCAGCGAGCCGATTTCGCGCAATGACAAAATGATGCCCGGTCCGAAGCATTCGTAATCGGTCGTGTCGTGTCGCAGGGTGAGGTACTGGCCGACGGTGCCGAAAATTACCTCTTGGTGTGCGACAGAGCCGTGCAGGCGCAGTGAGTGCACCGGGATTCCTTCCACATCACCACCCAAGGAGCCGGCCACGATCTCTGTACCGCGACTGTGGCCGCCGTGTTTGCGTGCGGCAGCCATGCGCGCGGCGGTATGGAGTGCTGTGCCGGACGGGGCGTCAGGCTTGTCATGGTGATGCGTTTCGACTATCTCGGCTGACTCGAAATGCGGCGCTGCCAGTTCGGCGAAACGCATCATCAATACCGCGCCGATCGCAAAGTTTGGCACCACAAGGCAGCGGGAATCCAGACCGGACCACGCGTCACGCAAAGCATCTACACGAGTCACGGTGTAACCGGATGTGCCGATCAACACATTCGTGCTGTTTTGTCGCCACCGAGGGACATTCTCGTCGGAGGCCGATGGGTTGGTCAGTTCGATTACAACATCGCACTCGGACAG
>JAPULM010000651.1 GCA_027294925.1 bacterium | reverse complement strand
GGTGGCACGTTTGGCCGTGGCGCGAGGCTGGGGCGTTGCGCTGCGAGAAGCGGTTGTCCGCCGGCTGGCGCTTGAGGTTGCGTTGCGGGCGCGGCTTGCCGGTGTCCCGGATGTTACCATACGTCGGGTTTTGGTGACGGGCGATGGTTGCCGTTGCGGCGCTATGGCGGCGCGCTGACGCCTTTGTTTCTTCGCTTTTGATTGTTTAATTTTCACTTGCAGGGCGGGCGGTGCCTTGATCTCCATGTCGAGGTCGATGCCGAAGATGTCGCCGAGTTGATCATCGGCCAAGCTGTCACCGGTGGCCGCGGTGTCGGGCAGTGCCATCTCGGTAGCGATCAGCTCTGCGGCATCGACCTCGCGCAACAGAAAGAGCAGTTCGGGACGGTCGTCGAGCCGGCTGCCGACGCCGTAGAGCACGGCGGCAACGTGTTTGCACATCGTCGCCCAATCGGGACAACTGCAGCTCAGTTTGATTTCGCTCGGTTTCGGAAACAGACCCTGGTCACGGTCGGCTACGATGCCCATCACCTGGTTGGACAGTTTGCCCTGAATCAGTTCGAGCACGGAGCCGATTTGACCGGAACATTTGGTTTTGATGGATTCCCAGGTGGCGGTTTTCAGCTCGTTGATCCGAATGGTGACGTTATAGAGTTCTGAGCCGCTGACCATGGCGTCGACGCGACCCGGGTGGATTCCCAGGTGGCAGACGGAACCATTGCGCACGTAGGTGCGGCCGCGCGGCAGGCGGTTGGCGAAATCAGAAAACGATTCCAGATGATCGCACCAGCCTTTGCCCCAGAAACTACGGGCAATGGTGCGCCCTTCGATGGCAATTGGCTGGATGTCTTGGCCTTTTTTACGCAGCTTATTCATCTCCCGCTGAGCCTTGGCGCGTCGCTTGGCTACCGGAACATATGGGGCCCAAAATGCCATTGTAGTACTCCTTATTACAATGCCGCCCGGGTGACGTCGAGACGGACCAGGTCGAGCAGTTCATCGTCGGACAGCTCGGTGAGGTTTACCTCGCTGTCGCCGACCAGAATATCGTCCGCCAACTGTCGTTTTTCCGCCATCATCAGATCAATGCGTTCTTCAACAGTGCCGCTGATCATAAACTTGTGGACCAACACGTTGCGTTGTTGCCCAATGCGAAAGGCACGGTCGGTGGCCTGGTTTTCAACCGCCGGGTTCCACCAGCGATCAAAGTGAATGACGTGTGATGCAGCCGTTAAATTCAGGCCGGTGCCACCTGCTTTGAGGGACAGGATGAAAAACGGCGGTCCGTCATCGCTCTGGAACTGATCCACCAGGACGCGGCGCTGCTTGACTCGGGTCGCACCGTGCAACACCAGGCCGGGCTGTCCAAAAACCGTCGCTAGATGCTCGGCTAACGGATCGATGATTTCGCGGAATTGGGTAAAGAGTAACACTTTTTCCTGTCGTTCGGCGAGTTCTTCGCAAATTTCTGCCAGACGGAGGAATTTGCCACTGTCGGCGGGTTTGTACTCGCCGTCGCCGGAAAGCTGGCTGGGGTGGTTGCACACTTGCTTTAGGCGCAGCAGTGAGCGTAGCACCACGCCCCGCCGTGCAATGCCGTCGGTAGACGCCATGTCGCGTTGCATGGCCCGCACGGTTTGCTGGTAGAGCTTGACCTGTGGCCGGGTCAGGTGACAGTAGCGGAACGTCTCGGTCTTTTCCGGCAGGTCGGCAATAATGCTGCGGTCCGTTTTCAGACGGCGTAGGATGTATGGCCCGACCAACTGACGCAGGGGTGCGAAGGGGTTGTCCTGACGCGCTTGCAGGCTTTTCACGAAGGACTGAAACGCCGTGACCGAGCCGAGCAGACCAGGGTTGAGAAAATCGAACAGCGACCATAAATCGCCCAGGCGGTTCTCCACTGGCGTACCGGTCATGGCGATGCGGGCATGGGCCGAGAGCTTTCTGGCCGCTTTACTCTGACGTGTCGACGGGTTCTTAATGGCTTGGGCTTCGTCTAGAATGACCAGCCGCCAATTCAGGTCCGCCAGCCAGGTTTGCCGGGTCAGCATGGCGTAGGTCGTGATAACCAGATCGGCATCGGCCAGCTGCTCCTCAGGCGCCGCCGCGATGTCGGTCAGGGTTTGCCGATCGGTTTCGGCCGGATGCAGAAAGCACAGCTTCAGCGATGGCGCAAACTGCGTCGCTTCGCTACGCCAGTTGCCCAGCAGCGAGGTTGGGATCACCAGGAGCGACGGTGTCCGCGGCCGGTCAGCATGGTGATGACGGTCACACAGCAACAGCGCCAGGACCTGAATGGTTTTGCCCAGGCCCATGTCGTCGGCCAGGCAGGCGCCCAGGCCCAGTTGGGTCAGAAAACGCAACCAGGCCAGGCCCTCGTGTTGATACGGCCGCAGTGTGCCCTGCAGGGCCCCTCCGACCTCCACCCCGTCCAAGGCGCCCGGTTGCCGCAGACCCGAGAGCATCTCACGCATGGCCTCGCCGGCCGCTACATGCACCCAGGGGCGTTCGTCTTCCGCCTCTTCCTCATGCTTCAGATCCGCTGACGCACCGGCAAGCAGGCGCATGCCCTCGACGAAGGAAATCTCACCGTCTCTGGCTTGCTGTTGCAGCGTTTCCCAGTGATCAATGGCCTGCTGCAGCTTGTCACGGTCCACTTCGACCCATTGGCCCTTAAGTAATACCAAGTCGTCCTCTCCGGCCAACAGCGCCTCCAACTCGTCGGGCGACAGGGGATCATCGCCGAGGGCGATACTGACGTTGAAGTCCAGCATGGCATCGAGGCCAAACTTCGACGGTGTCTGACTACCGATGGTCACCGACACCTGTGGCCGGGCACGCTTGCGCCACCAATCCGGAAGCCGCACGGATAAGCCGCTTGCCTCAAGTTGCGGCACACTGCGTAGGAACTGATAGGCACGCTTCGCCGACCAGGCCATGGGTTGATAGATGGCACTGGCGTCCACCAAGGTCTTCACCCAATCACAAGTCTCGGCTGCCTGCTGCACAGGTGAAAGCAGTTTGATCAGCGCGGCGCGATTCTTCGCCCCGGCGTACTGTTCCAGGGCTTTGCGCAACGGCAGATGCTTCAGCCGTCCCGCCGCGCCGAAGCCGGACGCATAGGTTGCCATGAAGGCAAACGGACGCGCCGCATCGTTCTTGTTCTCGGCTAGATGGAAGCAAACGCGCCCCACTTGATGCCATTTCGGTGCGCGTGTTTGCAGAAACTCGGCCAGTCCGCCAGCTGTTGTGACTGTTTCGTGCACCCACTCGTCCAGGCTTTGCCAAATGTGCTGTAAGCGCTCTGCAGAGAGATATTCCCCGCCCTGCATCGGTGGCGCCGTCAATACCCAGTTGGCGTGATCGGCGGGTGACGGCGCCTCGACCTCAAAGGTCTCCGCGTCCTCGGCAATGTGGCACAAGCGGGTGAGATAGCGTTCCGCCAGTTGCTGCCAGTAGCGCACCCTTGGCGACCCCTGTGGATGCACCTTTTGCGCTGCCAGGATAAACAGGGCCTGGCGCCAATCGGTCTGAAAGGCGTTTTGTAAGAATGCCAAGGTGGCAGAGTCAGCTTCCCCAGCGGACGCTTCCCAGCGCAAATGCCCTGTTGGTGTCAGTCGTATGTCCATATAATGACCCAACCCCTTCTCCCCCATATTCTCCCCCATACTACTCTCAATCGGCCATTATATGTTAAAATAAAGTTGTTCCGTTTGAAAGGCCTACCCTGCCTTGAATCCGTTCGGCAAAAGACAGAAAGCGAGCCCTCGGTGAGCCAATACATACCTCAAGAATCGCTGCGGCTCACGGTGTGCATCGAGATCCCGCGTGGCTCGTTTGTGAAACGCGGCACTGATCAGCGCATTGACTTTGTCTCACCTTTTCCTTGTCCGTTTAACTATGGCTCTGTCGACACGTTCATAGGTGGGGATGGCGATCTGTTGGACGCCGTGGTCTTAGGACCGCGTCTGCCTCGGGGCACACGGGTGGAGGTGGACGTACATGGCGTAATCGGGTTCACCGACCACAATATCTACGACGACAAGCTGATCTGTAGCGACCACCCGCTTCGTCCTCTAGAGCGCTGGCTCATCCTGCTTTTTTTCCGCTTCTATGCCCGCTGCAAGCAGCTGCTCAATCTCTATCGCCGCCAACCCGGACGTACGATCTGCGAAGGATGGGGCGATGCTCGCGACGCTATCGCCCGCGCCCGGCCGGTAGGGGATGTATGAGGCCAGTTTTACCCCTTACTTCTCCGTATGGTTGAAAACCTTACTTTTTCGTTAGCCATTTCGGTTTCAACGCTGCATCGTCTATTCAGGCTTAGTGCTGCGCAGCGCAATTATGGATAGGGTTGCCTAGGCGGGTTTGCAACCCGCAGTCAGGCTTATGCAGGGGCAAAAACCCTATCGTTAATTGTGAAACCGACTACTAAAGCTGTTTCCTAAATGCAATTGACTTCGATATGTTTCGGTAGTAGGGTTGCCAATCGTCATCACCAATTTGGCTCATTAAGGCAATGTGACGTCCCTATTATTTAGGTATAGATCTGTTTGATAGGTCACTAATCTAGTGCGTTCAGGAGGTATAAATGGTGCGTATCATCGACCTAGAATGTTCTCTTCCGCGCCGCGCAAACGATCCGTCAGGGTCAGGTGGCGCAGAAGCGGCAGACCTTAACGCCGACGCCACTGCGCCTCGCTCTGCGGTGCAACAGCGCCCCGGCTATGGCATGGCGAATTACGGACGTATCTTCCGCTCCCGGGTCGATGGCGACAATCGTGCCGCAGCCATGCCGATGGACGACTACGTCAAGAAACTTGCCGGTCTCGGCATTGAAAAGGCCATTCCTTTCGGTGCTTCGAATGAGGAAACGACCGAGCTCTTACGAACCTACCCGGGTCGTTTCCTGGGTCTGGCGCGCCTCAGCCCGATGCGCGGCATGGCCGGCGTGCGTGACCTGGAGCGCCTGATCCGTGAGGAGGGATTCCATGCCCTCGGCGTCTCGGCGCTAGTGGATTGTCTCCCTGCCAGTGACCGGCGCTACTACCCGTTGTATGCCAAAGCGGCGGAGCTTGGCGTCCCGGTACGCATCTATTCTACCATGAACTACGCCAACGACCGGCCGTATGACCTGGGTCATCCGAGAAACCTCGACCAGGTCGCGATGGACTTCCCTGAGCTAACCATCATCGGCGGACTGGGCGGCTGGCCGTGGGTGAATGATATGGTGGCGCTGGTGCGCCGTCATCCCAACCTTTACCTCGATACGTCAGCCCATCGACCGAAGTATCTCGGCCAGCCGGGCTCCGGTTGGGAAATGCTCCTTCAGTTCGGTAACACGTTGATCCAGGACAAGGTGATGGTGGGGCTTTCGACGGCGTTGATCGGCCAACCACATGAGACGCTGATTCAGGAATACCTGGATCTGCCGCTCAAGGATAGCGTCAAAGAGAAATGGCTATTCGGTAACGCTGCCCGCGTCTTCGAGATCGAGTAACGCGTTCTGACTTGCGGCAGGGTGCTTATCCTGATGCAAGTTCCTGGGCGTAGGGATGAGGCGCATATCGAGGAGGTTAAGCGCATGTCGACAGCAGAGCAGCACGGCCAAAGCGCCTCCGTCACACTCGGGTTGCTGGAGACGGGACGGGGTGGCGTTCTCGATGGCGTGGTCGTCATCGAGCTGAGCGCAACGCTAGCGGGTGAATTTGCTGGGGGATTGCTAGCCGACATGGGGGCAACGGTGATTAAGATCGAGCCGCCTGAGGGTTCTCCCATGCGGCGCCTCGGCCCCGCCATCGATGGCGAAGATTCGCTTTACTTCCAGTCGGAAAATCGCGGTAAGTATTCGGTCTGTGCTGAGCTGCAAGCGCTGCAGGAAGAGCCCTGGCTCGCACGACTCCTATCGCTTGCTGATGCGATCGTAGAAGATCTGGGGCCGGGCGTGATGGAGGCGGCGGGGTTATCTCCAGAGGTGCTGCAAGCGCGTCATCCACCCTTATGTCTCCTACGCATCTCGCCATTCGGACAGAGCGGCCCGCTGGCTGCAGAAGGTGGCGACGATCGCATCGCGCAAGCCTTCTCCGGGACGCAATTTCTGACCGGCTTTGCCGATCGCCCCCCCATCCCTGTCACCCTGCCAATTGCGGACTGCTGGAGCGGTGTGCATGGTGCTAATGGACTCTTGATATCAATTATTCATGCACGCCGTAGCGGGCACGGACAGGTTGTCGATTTAGGGCTTTACGAAACCTTACTTCGTATGCAAGAAGCGATCGTGATCAATTTCGACCAGCATGGAGCGGTGGCGTCGCGCACGGGCACCGAGTCTCCGACTGTGGTTCCTGCCAATATATACGCAACCAGAGACGGCGGGCTGATGGCGCTCTCCGGCGCGGGGGATCAGCCATTCGCGCGTCTCTGCCAGGCTATTGAGGCGCCCGAAGCCGTCCACGACCCGCGCTTTAGCACCCCTGCCGCACGCTTACAAAATCGCGCCGCGGCAGATTCCCTGGTCGGCGCTTGGATCGCCGCGCACGATCTTGCCGAGGTCGAGGAACGCTTCAGCGCGGTGGGGGTGGCTGGCACCACTGTCCTCTCAGTTGACGAGATTATCGCCAACCCGCACATTCAGGCGCGTCGATCATACGTGCAACTACGGTCGCAGTCCGGACAGGCTTTTGTCGCCCCGGCCTCGGTACCCCGATTCTCACGCACCTCGACGCGAGACGCGGAGTGTGCACCAAAGCTAGGTGAGCATACAACATACATCCGTTCGAGAGTCGAGGCGATAGCAGCAGCACCGAGTGCGGTGGTGCGAAGCGAGAGCGGCAGCGCACCCACGGCAGCCCTCAGCGGTATCCGGGTCCTCGACCTGTCGCAATGGCTGGCCGGTCCGGCAGCGGCGAGCATGCTGGCGGATTTCGGAGCCGACGTGATCATGGTCGAGTTGCCGCTAGACGGCCCTCAGCAGTCGTCTGCCGGCCGTGCACTGTCCTTTCTCGTCACCAACCGCAACAAGCGCAGCATTACCCTTGACGTGCGTACGGCGCGCGGCAGGGAGGCGTTCTTGGACCTCGTCCGGGTGAGCGATGTGGTGGTGGAGAATTTTCGCCCGGGGACCCTGGAGCGCTGGGATCTCGGTGCGGACCAGTTGCTTGGCGTCAATCCGCAACTTGTCCTCCTACGCGCATCAGGATTTGGACAAACGGGTCCGTATTCCCGTCGCCCTGCTTTCAACCCGGTCGGGCTTGCATTTGGCGGCCTCACCTACTTGAATGGCTGGCCAGACCGCTCGCCGGTACGGGACGGTGTGCAGGCAGGCGATTACACGACCGCGCTATTCAACGTGCTCGGCGTGCTGGGGGCGCTACTGCGCCGGGAGCGCGACGGCGAAGGGCAAGTGGTTGACACGGCAATGTACGAGGCTGTCTTGCGGATGAGCGGCGACCTGCTCGCCGTACGCAGTGCGCTCGGCATCCGGCGGGAGCGGGCAAGCGGGCAGTGGCCGCTGTATCCAATCTGTCTAACACTGGAAGGAGCGGACCAGCAATTTGTTGCAGTCTCCATCCAGTCATGGCAGGACGCCTTGCCGCGATTGGAGCAGCTTGGCATCGGACAGCTTGACAGCGCCTCGCAGGCGCACGATAAGCTGGCGCAGTACGTCGCCCTGCTACCGGCCGAAGAAGCAGTGAGGGCGCTGCGCCGCGTGGGGCTGATGGCGAGCAGGGTGAACTCGGTTGCTGACCTCGTCGCTGATCCCCACCTGTGGCATCGTGAGAATCTCGTTCGGCTCTCCGATCCCAAACTTGGCGAGGTGGTGACGCAGGGCGTGATACCGATACTCTCGCGTACGCCCGGCCGGGTGGCCGGATGGTCGGCTTACCGGGGGTCAGACAACGAGGCCGTTTTTGAGGGGCTCTTGGGCTACACGGCAGAGCAAATGCGTCAGGTGACGGAGCCTCGTGGTCAAGCCGGCCAGGTTGGCGGCCCGTGACGGAGAGTGGTTACCAGGTTAACGCGACGCTTCAAATGGATGATGAATGAGCCAGTGCTGGGCGATCTCTGTGTGTCGACAGACCGAAATATCGTTACCCTCTGGGT
>JAPULM010000650.1 GCA_027294925.1 bacterium | reverse complement strand
GGTCTGCATATCGATCAGGCAAGCGCACGAGGTAGCGTTAGCTCGGTCTACATGCGCGGTGGTGATCCGAATTTTACCGTGGTTCTAATCGATGGGGTCAAAGTCAACGACCCCACCAATAGTCGCGGTGGCTCCTTCGACTTTTCCACCCTCAACACGGAAAACATCGAGCGCATCGAGATCGTGCGTGGCCCACTTTCCGCCGTCTATGGTTCAGACGCCATGAGCGGCGCCATTAACATCATCACCCGGCAGGGTCAGGCCAAGGCAACACGACAGGTGGAGGTGGCCGGTGGACGTTATGAGTACCTGCGCCTGGCAGCCGAAGTACAGGGCATGGTAGGCGTGATGGATTACGCAGCGCGTGTGGCCTATGTTGACAATGGTGAACCCGTTGAACAGAGCGAGTTCGACAATATCACGCTGTATACCAATCTGGGAACACCGCTGGCAGACAACATGGAATTGCGTTGGGTCTTGCGCTACGCGGATAGCGACAGCGAAGCCTTCCCGGACTTTAGTGGTGGACCGGATTTAGCAGTGATCAGAGAGGTTGAAGAACGAGATATCCAAGAACTCACACTGGGCTTCAACCTAACACACGAGCCGTTTTCCTGGTGGACGTATCATTTCCAGCTGGGTATCTACAACCGCAGCGAAGACGTGACGTCGCCCGGTGTCGCGCCAGGCGAGGGAAACCCCTTTAGCCGCATCCCCCCGAGCAGTACCGACGCCACCTTCTGGCGCTATGATCTGAACCTGCGCAATGTCTTTCCGATAGTCCAAGGCGTGCAGGTGGCATTGGGCGCACAGTTGCAGATCGAAGATGGCACGAGCAAGGGCTCGCAGGATCTGACCGCATTTGGATTTGGTGTCGTGTCAACCAATTTTGAACTCACCCGGGATATTTGGGCACCGTTTTTCGAAATCCAGCTTACCCTCGTCCCGGGACTCATGATACTAGGGGGGGTACGAGTGGACATCCCCGAAGGATTCGATGCCGAGGTGAGTCCACGCCTTGGCGCAGCCTATACCATTGCCACAACAAACACAACATTACGAGCCAACTGGGGGGAAGGGTTTAAGCTGCCCAGCTTTTTTGCCCTGGGCTTTCCTCCTCCGGTTGGCAACCCCGACCTTGTCCCTGAAACGAGCTGGAGCGTGGATGCCGGCGTCACCCAAATTCTCTGGGGAGAACGTGTCAGTGTCAGCGCGACGTACTTTTACAACGAATTTGACCATCTTATTGACTTTGATACCGCGGCTTTCCAATTGGTCAATCGCGATGCGGTCAGCACTGCAGGGGTGGAAATGAGCCTCATGGTACAACCCTGGCCGGTGTTCGATTTCACCGCCCATCTGACCTACGTTAAAACGGATATTAAGGGGACGGACGCAGAGCTGCGCAACCGACCGCAATGGCGCGGCGGCGCAGCGGTTCGGTGGCGCCCTAAGCCAGCCTTTGATCTGACGCTGCGGGGACTCGTGGTGGGCGACATCCTCGATGCATCAAATGCAAGTATGACAGCATCCAATCCAACCGGTGAGCAAATGCTAGACGCCTATGTCCGCTTTGATTTTGCGGCAACCTGGCGTCTGAATACGACGTGGCAATTCTTTCTCGCCGTGGACAATCTGTTTGACGCGGACTATGAAGAAGCCATTGGATTTCCAGCTCCCGGTATTCGTCCGCGTGGCGGTGTCCGTGCCCGGCTTTAGAGGTGGTCTAAGTAAAGGGCAGCTCAACCCGACGTAACATCAATGCGTCAGACGCCACGATTTGGGAAATCTTGGGCGGCAGATTGTCAAAAACGTCCTTCGAGGCGTTGGTCAGGAAGCCGCTTAGCGCCCCTGAAGCCGCACTGGCCAATAAGACAGCCAGTTCGGTAACTCGCTTGATGGATGCGCCACCGGTCACTCGTTGCGCGAAAATGTGCGTTGACATCTTTGCTCCCACCGCTACAATGGGATCATTCGGCAACATCTGTTTTAGTATGGAGGAATACCGATGGGGCGTCTCGACGGTAAAGTCGCGCTGATTAGTGGTGCCGCACGCGGACAAGGGGCGGCGGAAGCCAGACTCATGGCACGCGAAGGCGCCAAGGTGGTGCTCGGCGACTTGCTCGATGACGCTGGCCGGCAGGTGGAAGCGGACATTCGCGCTGCCGGCGGCGAGGCGACGTACGTGCATCTCGATGTCACCAATGAAGACAGTTGGCGGACGGCAGTAAGTACGGCAGAACAAACCTACGGTAAGCTCAACGTGCTGGTCAACAACGCCGGTATTCTGAATCGTAAACGGATCGAAGAAACCACCGAGGACGATCTCGATCTGATTCTCGCCGTCAATCTAAAAGGCGTGTTTCTTGGGACAAAATGTGCCATTCCGGCCATGCGTCGTGCCGGGGGCGGTTCAATTATCAATATTTCATCCATCGCCGGTCTGGTCGGTAGCGCCCATGGCTCACCGTCGTACACCGCCACTAAGGGTGGGGTACGGCTATTCACCAAATCCACCGCCGTGCAGCACGCCAAAGACAATATTCGCTGCAATTCCGTCCACCCCGGTCCGATTGAAACCCCAATGATTGAAGACTCGCTCAATGACCCGGAACAACGTGCGGCGCGTTTACAGCGCACCCCGCTTGGCCGTATTGGAACGGTTGACGATATCGCCTACGGCGTCCTCTACCTGGCGTCGGACGAAGCGTCCTTTGTCACCGGTAGCGAGTTGGTCATTGATGGTGGCACAACAGCGCAATAACACCGCTAAAAGGATTTCTAACCCTCGTTCAACGTATAGGACATGTGACCATGACAGCGACTTCGACCACCTGGACCGAAGAGACCATTGACGCTCCCGGTGTGCAACTGCACCTCATCAAAGGCGGCACGGGCGCCCCGCTCATCGTGCTGCACGACGAGCTTGGCCATCCGGGGTGGCTGCGCTTCCACGACGCCCTGGCGCAACACTTCACCTTGTACCTGCCCCTACATCCAGGTTTTGGCATCACCAAACGGCTGGACTGGATTATGAACATGCGCGATCTGATCGGCTGGTATCTCGAAGTGTTAGACGATCTGGGATTGGGACAGGCACATCTATTAGGCTACGGCCTCGGCGGCTGGATGGCGGCCGAGATGGCCAGCATGTGCCCGCAACACTTCAAGCGCCTGGTGCTGGCCAGCACACCGGGCCTCAAACCGCCTAGTGGCGAAATCTTCGATATGTTTATGATCGTCGCCAAAGCGTATATTGCCAAAAGTTTCTTAAACCCGGATGACATTGCGGAATATCAAGACGTATACGGCGGCGACCCCACCCCGGAGCAGCTTGACCAGTGGGAATACGCCAGAGAGGAAGCCAGCCGGTTGACCTGGCGTCCGTATATGCATTACCCTAGTTTGGCGCCTTTGCTGCACCGGCTCAAACAGCTGCCCACGCTGATTATCTGGGGCAAAGACGACACCATTATTCCGGTTAGCGCTGGTGAGGCCTACCAAGCTGCCATTCCGAACTCACAATTGGTGCTACTTGATGACTGCGGCCATCACCCAGAAATCGAACAGGCCGATGCCTTTGTCCAGCACGTGCAACGTTTCTTACAGGACGCGTAACGCCACGCCGATAGAAGGAGACCCCAATCATGATGATCGGACACTTTACCGAACAGCCCTGGCAAGACCATACAACCGGCTTGATGGGCCAGCAGAGCGTTGATCTAAGCATCAGTAACGAACTCTACGACCCCAAAGTGGGCGCCAAACTCTACAATCGCTACATTGATGAAAAGATCTATGCGGAGGAAATGGGCTTTGACGGCGTGATGCTCAACGAACATCATAGCACGCCGTTCTGCATGCAGGGCGTAACCAATGTCGGTGCCTCCATCCTGGCTCGCGTCACCAACAAGGTCAAAATTATTATCCTGGGCAATATCCTGCCGATCTGGGACGATCCGCTGTGGTTGGCCGAACAGTTGGCAATGATCGATATGATTTCGTACGGCCGCCTGGTGTCCGGCTTTGTGCGCGGCGGCGGACGCGAAAGCTATGCCCATAACTCCCCACCGCACTACAACCGCGAGCGCTTTGAAGAAGCGCACGATTTTATCATCAAAGCGTGGACGGATCCGGGGCCGTTCCGCTGGGAAGGCAAACATTACCACTATCGTTATGTCAATCCGTGGATGCGGCCGCTGCAGCAGCCGCATCCGCCGGTGTGGATTCCATCAACAGTTAGCGTTGAAACAGTGGAGTGGACCGCCCGGCACCGCTATCCCCTGGTGCTGCTGGCCACCAAGCTTGGCCCCACCAAGGACGCCTTTGATCTGTATCACAAAGTCGCCGAAGAAGAAGGCTACCAATCCGGCACGCAGAATGTCGCCTATCTGTTCAAAGTGCACGTCGACGAAACCGAAGAGCTGGCCGATGAAGTAGGACGCAAGTTCCTGTCAGGCGTCAGCAACCCCTTCCTGGCCGGTAACGAAGGGCATGTCAACCCGGCAATTATGGGTTTGCCTGGTCATACCTCACGCCGTTCCAAACAGCTGGCTGCCACCGCCTTCGGCCCGACAGGCCGGCTGGGTGCCATGCGACGGCCGTACGAAGAGCAGGTTAAAGATCTATCCATCATCTCAGGCACCCCGAAAACCGTGCTGCCCAAAATCCGCCAAGTGTTGGAATACCTGCGGCCCGGCAGTATTTTCTTCTGGGATGGCGATGGCGCCATGACACATGAAGACCAGATGCGCAGCCTGCGCCTGATGGGCGAGGAGATCATTCCGGCCGTACGCGAGATAGGTAAAGAACTCGACCTGAAGGGATCCTATGAGGTGAACCCGGCAACCAACGAACCCATTGTACAAGAGCAGGAAAAAGAAACCCCCACCACGGCTTGATGGATGGACCTATGCGTTGTCTGGGTATCTAAGGGCCTCTAAGGGGGAGGGTCGTTTCCCCTCTGGCGCCACCCTCTGCGGCGGCTAAGGCACGACGGTTTTAGCCAAAAATTCTTTTGCGCCACGTGCCACCCAATGGGTCCACGGGGTTAGAAAAAAGCGTGCCCCGGCCGCGACGTATTTTTCAATATTATCATCATTCACCAACGTGCCGGCCGTTTTACCGGCGGCAATAATCTGCGCGATGGCAGCGTCAATAGCAGCTTGCACCTCAGGATGACCGTGATTGCCGATATGTCCCATGGTCTGGGCTAAATCAGAAGGCGCGATGAAGAACACATCAATGTGATCGACGGTCAGCATATCGGCCAGATTGTCGAGCGCTTTCTTCTCCTCAATCAGCACCACCACCAAGGTTTGATCATTGGCCTGTTGGAAATAATTCGCCTCCCCATACGACTGCCGCCCCCCAAACATGCCACGTTCGCCAATCGGGGCATACTTTGCTGCCCGTACGACGCGCTCTGCTGCTTCCTGCGTACTCACATGCGGCACCACAACGCCAAGGCTGCCGCGATCGAAGTTTCGCATAATGAGACCAGGGGCATTTTGATTGACCCGGGTCACCGAAGTCATGCCCCACAGATCGCAGGCGCGCGACATATCACCGATTTGCTGCCAGCTTAACGACCCATGCTCACCTTCCAACCAGACCCCATCCAAACCCGTTTGGCCAAGGAAATCGATCATATCAGTATCTGTATGGCCGGAAACCACGGTCACCACTTGTCCTGCTTGGAGTTTTTGTTTGGCTCGGTTTTGGCGCATTGTCATTCTCTTTTCGTAGCTTAACTTGTCGTTTAACATCCGATAGCTCACCTACCATGGCGATTCCGGATATGCAATCCTGCACGTCAAATCAGGCATTAACGCCTATTGACCACGGTCTATCCTCTCATGATACAACCATGCAATGCAATGCCGAATCGCCCGACCTGATTGAGATACCGCAAGCTCGCATTTGTGCTATACTGGCTGCGCCACACCAGGGTCACTCAGTTTTCAGGACTCCCTCGCCAGGGCGAGAAGACTAAGAGAGCTTCATACCGCCTGAGGCAGCATCCTGAAATGATCGCCAGGGGGCAGATTTAAATCTATCCCCTTGCCAGAGGGTATTTTGCTAAGAGGAGACGCAACAAATGACACTTGCAGATAAAATTGCCCTGGTTACCGGCGCCGGTCAAGGGATTGGCAAAGCCACAGCGCTAACCCTTGCCGAGCAAGGCGCAACGGTCGCCGCCGCCGATATTAACGGCCAAACGGCCGAAGAAACGGCGAGCGACATCATCGCAGCGGGCGGCCATGGACTCGCCCTGCAAGCCGATGTCGGCAATCTGGGTGAAATCGACCGCATGGTGCAACAAACCATCAATGCCTTTGGCCATATTGATATTTTAGTCAATAATGCCGGTGTCACCCGCCGCGCCTATATTATGGATCTCACCGAAGCAGATTGGGACCGTATCCACCGCGTCAACGCCAAAGGCGTATTCTTCTGTTTACAGCGTGTGGCGCAAGAAATGATCCCCCGCCGCCAGGGCGCTATTATCAATATCGCCTCGATCGCTGGCAAAGGCTATGCCGGCACCTCTAATGCAGCCTACGCCGCCAGTAAGGGCGCCGTTATCAGCCTGACGAAAATTGCCGCCCACCAGTTGGCGCAACACAATATCAATGTCAATGCGGTCTGTCCTGGCGTCACTGACACAGCGCTATCACGCGCCAGTTTAGAAGTACGAGCACAACAAGAAAACGTTAGCCTGGAAGAAATGGCATGCCGTCGCACGCAGCAAATCCCACTGCGCCGCGCCAACGCCCCCGCAGACATCGCCGCCATGGCCGCCTTCCTCGCCTCGCCGGGTGCCCGTAATATCACCGGGCAAACCGTCAATGTTGACGGTGGCATTATCATGAACTAATGCCTGGTGATGACTGAGCACCTGGCCGTGTACGTGGTTCTGTCCAGGTACTTACATCACGTTTCACGATTCACGTTTCACGCCCTATGCCATTCATTTTGACAATCAACGCCGGAAGTTCTTCGATTAAGTTTCAGTGTTTTGAAATGGAAGGCGAAGCGAGCTTCGATGCTATAAATCGGGATTCAAAGCCACTTGCCAAAGGTCAAATCGATCGACTCAATTCACCGAATGCGAGTTTATTATACGAAAGACATGATGGTGTAACCTCTCAAACCAAAGTCCCCCGGATGGAGTACGGAAAAATTTTCCGCCTAATTTTCCAAATCCTGCTCGATCCGGCACTCATTTTTCACCTCATCGAAGAACATCAGATGTTACCTG
>JAPULM010000065.1 GCA_027294925.1 bacterium | reverse complement strand
CCGCATCATTGGCAAAGGTAAAAACGTTCTCGCCCTTGTAACCCAGGACGATCGCCGTGCCGGTATCCTGGCAACCCGGCAACACACGCCCGGCGGCAATGTTGGCGTTCTTCAGCAACTCGAGGGCCACGAAGCGGTCGTTGCCCGACGCCTCGGGATCATCAAGGATCTTGGCAAGCTGCTTGAGGTGGCCGGGACGCAACAGGTGGGAGACGTCATCCATCGCCTCACGCGCCAGCAGGGTTAAAGCTTCGGGGTCAACCTTGAGAATCTCACAACCCTCAAACGCGGTGGTGGAGACATAGTCCGACGTGAGCTTGCGGTACGGTGTGGTGTCCGCACCATGCTC
The DNA here is from genome assembly GCA_027294925.1 of bacterium. Next base: position 9,592 of record JAPULM010000065.1, on the reverse strand, counting down.
AAACATTTCCTGGTATTGAAACTCGGGCATGACGTGTATCCTCCATAGGATCGACATAGGATTGACAAGAACGGGAATCGACTGCTTCCCTATATTACCGTTTTGCTACCGATTTTCCACCCCTTTTGGATATTCGGTCGTATATCATATAAGGGTGTATAACACAGACACACATGGGGAGGCGAACCATCGACATGATGCACTATAGCTATATGGCAAGTCCGTTAGGGCCAATCCTGATTGCAGGGGATGCGGCCGGTCTACGGTTGATTAACTTTCAACCCGACAGTGCCTTGTCTCAACCGGCACCGGATTGGGTGGAGGACCGTCAACCGCTACGCGAGGCGCTTGACCAACTCGACGCCTACTTTGCCGGCACAATGCAAGACTTCACACTCAAGCTGGCGCCCGCCGGCACACCGTTTCAGCAATCCGTGTGGCATGCCTTGCAAGACATCCCTTACGGTGAAACCACATCCTACGGCACGCTGGCCAAACAGCTGGGCAAGCCAAAAGCATCACGTGCCGTGGGCGCCGCCAATGGCCGCAACCCCCTGGCCATTGTCATCCCCTGTCATCGAGTCATCGGCAGCACGGGAAAGCTCACCGGCTATGCCGGCGGACTCGATCTCAAAAAAGCGTTACTGGCCCTCGAACGCCGTTATGCACCATCGAGCGAGCCGTTCAATCTGCCCTTCACGTAGCCTGCCTCCCCTCCCTCTCCCGGCCAGGGAGAGGGCCGGGGTGAGGGTTCTTCAACGCCTGATCAATTCGCAGCAGGACCGCCTCCGTATCCCCAATGACTTCATGATTCCAAAAACGTAACACCCGATAGCCATTCTGTTCCAGAAACGCAGTCCGTTCCCGATCTGCCTCTACCTGAGTGGTGTGCTGGCCGCCATCAAGTTCAATAACCAGACTACGTTCCAGGCAACAGAAGTCGACGACGAATCGACCAATCGGGGGCTGCCGTCGGAACTTTTCACCGCCGAGGCCTCGATCGCGCAGCCATAGCCACAGCTTACGCTCAGCATCGGTTTGGTTACGGCGCAGCTGGCGGGCTCGCGAGCGAGGTATTGAATCTTTTGGTTGCATGAAATCCCCCCTCACCCTAGCCCTCTCCCCCAAGGGGCGAGGGAAGGGAGAAAGCCTGCGACATCAGACTTACAATTTGAACAAGCGGCGTGTGGTTACCTCGCTGATTAGTGCCATATCCTCAGGGGGAAACCTGGCTTGTTCGAGCACCTGGACGGGCTGTTGCTCAAACACCGGGAAGGGATAATCCGTACCGAGTAATAGCCGGTCGCTGCCGACCAGATCTCGCAGATAACACAGGGGCTCAGACTGATACAGAATGGTGTCGTAGTAAAAGCGGCGCAGGTAGCCCGACGGCGGCTGGACAGGCGTTGTTGGGGCGTCAAGATTACGGTAGATACGGTCGAAGCGGCCGACCTGATAGGGGAAATAGCCACCGCCGTGCGACAGCAGCAGATTGAGGGTCGGATAACGATCCAAAACACCACTGAAAATGAGAGAGCCGACGCTGGCGGTGGTGTCGTACGTGTACCGCACCACCTGTAACATGCCGTATTTTTGGGTTCGGGGGGGCTGTAACGGCTGCGTCGGGTGAATAAACACCGGCACGTCCAACTCCACCGCGGCAGCCCAGTAGTCATCCAGCGCCGCCTCGCCGAGGCTGACCTCATCGACATTGGCGGCAATGACAGCACCGACAGCGCCGCACTGCTTAACGCCATGTTCCAACTCCCGTGCGGCCCGTTGGGCGTCTTGCAGCGGCGCCGAGGCCAGGAACGAGAGCCGTTCGGGATGCTGCTGCACGACGTCGCCCAACGTCTCGTTGAGCAATCGGTGCCAGCGCGAACCCTCCTCAGCCGGCATGCCGTAGCCCATGAGATCGGCCCACACCGAGAGGATTTGCCTGTCCACTCCCTGTCCAGCCATGATCTCCCAGCGTTCCTCCAGATCGGTCAGACGCGGCAAGAAGGGACGAATGGTCAACCCGTAATCAAAACAGGCACAGGTACCACCTGTTGCGGCTTCTTGCAGATGTACACCATAGGGTGAGGCGTCTCGTTCGAGGGTTGATAACACCTTCGGCGGTACGTAATGTGCGTGCATATCAATGCGCATGTGACCTCCTTAATATAGTGGAAGCGTCAATCAATCCGAAGATGCCAGGACAGGCTCGGGAATTGGATATCCTTCAGCAAGCAACGCTTCGATTATTGACCGTCGTGCCGCATGCAGGTCAGCCAATGCCGCCTCCGGCGTCTTCCCTGAACCAAGCACACCATCAAACTCAGGGTGAGAAGCGACGAAAACGACACGTCCAGCATCCTGTTGTTCCGGATCAATAGCGACCCGCCATGGTAATCCGTCGTAGTACTCAACACCTTTCTTCACGCCGTACCTCCTTATTCTTGCCCGCGATCGATCTCAGTGCCGATGACGGCAGCGGTCGGCGCGCCGACCGGTCGTCCGCACTCGAAGCAGAATTTCGCCTTGGCCGGCAGCTCGGTGCTGCAGTTGTCGCAGGCCAGCACAAACCGGCTACCACATTGCAGGCAGAATTTGGCCTGCGGCGGGTTGTCTTGCCGGCATTGGGGACATTGCATGTCAAAACGTCTCAGAGGAAGAAATCCCTTTTATCCCCTCGTCGCAACGGGGGGAATGATCGGGAGGAAGAGGGCCGTTGCAGCTCGCTGCAGTTACCCCTCATATGCAAGCCCACCATCGTTCTGTCCTTCGATGAACTGGTCGTGAACTCGTAGAGATAACAATGCCACAGTTGAAGCTTCTCCCAAGCATGATCAAGTGGCCCTTTAGGTCACGGCATAGTCCGGAAAAGATACCACCGATACTTCACTCCCTAGCTTCTTGAGCTGGCTCAATAACGCCATGATATCATCGCTTACCTTACTGCTCATAAACGGCTCATGGCAGTCCCCACAGATTTCAGAGGGTACGCCTTTGACGACCACCACCTTCTCTGTACTCAGAAGAAACGGAATCGTCGCCACCCCGGCATCTAGTTGTCCACCACAGGTCGGACAAACGCTATTTTCGAGTTTGCCAGTCATGTTCCCACCTCTCTGGAGACGGTCGGTACACCGTCACAACGAAAATCCGATCACGCGCTTCATCAATTTGCGATGACGGCGTGGATAGGCTGCATGCTTTGCAGTTGGCCCAATACCAAGCAATCTGGTAGAAAACGGTGTTTTGGCGGATAGTCTTCAATCACCTCACAATCTTCCAACGCTTTCTCTACTTCAAGACGAGTCAAACAATCTTGAAGCATTTCTATGATGGCATGGCGCGACCAGTACACCTGCGTTCCGGCAAAAACCTCTGAATTTTCCCTCGCTTTACGGCGGATGAAGGTTTGTTTTTCCGCAAGCTTCATAGCGGCCCCAAAAACTGCCATGAAACACAACTACGGCGAAACATGAATAAATCTAATGTATGAAAGATAGGGATTTCAGCAGCATTTTTCAAGCTTGGCTTCCTTCCCTTCCTCTCAGCGCCGAGGGTCAATGTCATCTTTGCCAAAGGCGGTTCGACCTGGCGCAAATCATACCGATCAGTCCATGCAGGACACCGAGATCAGCACGAAATGGGTACAATTTCTGCGCCGGATACTAGCCTACACTTGACAAGCAGGTCTCCCTGGTTGCCTGTCAATACATCAACCTCTATGGACGTTACGAGTTCAGGAAGGCAGGTGATATGTAAATGCCCCCATCATCTAAAGTTGCTCCGTACGACCTACTCCTGTTATGGTAGAAAAACACACACGGCCTATATGGCATCTATGAGAAGGAGCCCCCATGCAAAATATGACAGTAGGTCCCGTTCTGGTCGTCAAAGAAGGCGCCACAGCCAAACTCATCCTGAACCGAGCGGAGAAGAAAAACGCGCTGAATAGCGACATGTTGCACGCATTGGCGGCCTCGCTTCAGGCAGCGATTGCTGACGCTGCTGCAGCAATCTCCCAAGCCGACTATTGCGGCAGTTAAAGGTTTCACCCTCGGCGGCAACCAGCTCAACCAGCTGCTGCGGCTCGCTAGTCAGAGCCGTGTGGTGCATAGTCAAAGCGACGACGTCAAGTCGGCGCTGAAGGCCACCATGCAGCAAGCCGATCCTTCGCAAGGATTGAAAACTGAGGACTGAGTACTCCGGAAGCTTAAGCAAAAAAAGGTCTTTTGACGCCATGAGCGAATCTCAAACCGCCACCAAAATACGCCCGCTAGAAGGTGTTCGTGTCCTTGAGCTGTCAGCCCTGATTGCCGGCCCGTCATGCGCCAAATATCTCGCCGATCATGGCGCCGAGGTGATCAAAATCGAACGCTATCCAATGGGCGACATCGGACGTCATTCATTTTCCCAGCCGGAGGCGAAACGCAGCCCAATGTTCGTCCAGCATAACGCCGGCAAAAAGGGCATGTGTATCAACCTTAAACAGCCCGATGGGCTCGCCATCGTCAAAGATCTGGTCAAGATTTCAGATGTCTTTATCGAAGCATTTACACCCGGCGTTATTGCCAAGCTGGGTCTGGGTTATGACGACCTACAGCAAATCAACCCACGTATCATCATGTGTTCGTTGAGTGGTTTCGGGCAGAGCGGCCCCAACGCGCAACGGCCGGGCTACGCGCATATCAGTCATGCCATGAGCGGCTGGCTGGCGATGCAATTCTTACATCGTGATCCGCCAGAAACGCCGCACGGCCCTGGCATTGCGATTGGCGACACCACAGCGGGCCTTACCGCCTTCGGCGCCATCTGTGCAGCGCTCTATAAACGGGAGAGAACCGGCGCAGGAGACCACATCGATATTGCATTGTTTGATGCCCTATTTGGCTCCAACGACATGGCCCTGCAATCCTGCTTGCTAACGAATACCGTAGCGGTCTGGTATCACCCGGTGCACAAGACCCGCGATGGCTATTTAACCGCCAACATCGGACCCGATTTTCGCGCCTGGGAAAATGTCTGCAAGGCAATGGATCGCACCGACTTGCTCGACGATCCCCGTTTCAATACCCAGCAAGCCGTGCGCGACAATTTGCAGGCGGCAACCGAGATGGTTCAGGCCTGGCTAGCCGAGCACACGGCGGCAGAAGCCGAACAAATTTTTACCGCACACCATATCGCCTGTGGCATTGTGCATACCGTTGATCAGGCGGTACGACAGCCGCAAGTTAAAGCGCGACATCTTACCACTGAGGTGGACGACCCCATATTGGGCCGTATTGAGGTTATCAACTCCGCCTTCCGCTATGCCAACGCCGCGTCTGGCGTCCAAGGTCCCGCTCCTATGCTTGGTCAACACAATGCCGATGTCCTGCAAACAGTTTTAGGCTATACCCCTGAGCAGATCCGGACGCTACAAGCAAGCGGCGTACTGCGCCAAGAAGCCATTTAGTACAAGCGGACAGATGTCCCTGAGCGATGCTAAATGTCGTATCACGACGAACCTTTTGACCGCTGTGCGGCAGCGGCCTATAATAGTGCAACCATTCCATCTCCCGTCCGGGCCCTGAGAGCATTGCGCCGGTGAGACTGGGACCCGGATCAATCTCAAGTTCACCTTTCAATAGGAAAACAGCATGGCGGAAGAGACACCAAAAATCACCGTTCGGCCAAATGGTCCGTATATTGTAACGGGCGGCATACCGCTCGTTCGCATGGCGCCTGTCGTGTCCGAACACGGCGAGCCGCTGACCTGGAAAAGCGGCGACGTGTTGAGCACTGAGACACGCTACGCCCTCTGTCGTTGCGGCAAATCCGCCAACAAGCCGTTCTGCGACGGCCAGCATCTTAAAGAAGATTTCGAAGGCGCCGAGACGGCAGACTGCGGCCCGTCCAGCGCGCGCCAGACCGACTATCCGGGCACCAACATTAGCGTCAAAGATGACCGGTCGATCTGCATGCATGCAGGGTTTTGCACCAACCAGATCACCAATGTCTGGCAGATGACGCAAGACAGCAGCGATACCCAGGTGCGGGCGCAGATCATGGCGATGGTTGAGCGCTGTCCCTCGGGCGCCCTGTCCTATAGCCTGGAGCCCGGCGGCGAGACGCTGGAGCCCCGTCTGCCGCAAGAGATTGCCGTAACCCCCGACGGTGCCCTGTGGGTCAGTGGCGGCATCCCCATTGAGCGTGCCGACGGGCAGCCGTTCGAGACGCGTAATCGCGTCACCTTGTGTCGCTGTGGCGACTCCAAAAACAAACCGCTGTGCGACGGTACCCACAAGGACGTGGGCTTCAGCGCTTCCTGAGCGCCATCTGCCGCCGCTCAGGCACACAGGGTGTCCCATCGTTTTTCTGCAAAGGAGCGTATGCTGTGTCCGAGTTAATTCTATGCGAGGAACAAGACTATATCGCCATCCTGATGCTCAATCGGGCTGCAAAACATAACGCCATGTCGCCGGACATGCTAGTCGCCATGCGTGATCATTTACAGCGCCTGGAAGCTGAAGGCGCCACACGCGTGTTGATCATCCGCGGGCAAGGGACTAAGGCGTTTACCTCCGGCTATGACATTGGCCATCTACCTGAGCGACAAGGCAACGAGCGCCTGACTCAGCGCCATCAGCCCAATACGTTTAGCGACATGCTAGTGGCGCTACGGAAATTTTCAGCCCCGGTCATCGCCATGATCCACGGCTTCTGCATGGGCGGCGGCCTTGAGCTGGCAGCCACCTGCGACATCCGCATCTCGGCCGACACCGGTACCTTTCGCATGCCGCCGGCTCGTCTGGGGGTGCTATACTCCGGCGATGGCTTGCTGCGCTTCATGAATCTCATCGGGGTTGCCAATACGAACGAAATCTTTTTTACCGCCTGTACCTTCGACGCTGAACGCGCCCGCGACATGGGTCTGGTCAATCATGTTGTAGCCGCCGCAGACCTTGAACAGGCAACGTACGACATGGCGCGCCAGATTGCCCACAATGCACCACTGTCCGTCAAGCACACCAAACAAGTGTTGGGAATGGTTCAGAGTTTTCAGGACTTCACTCGCCACCAGGACGAAATGCAACGCCTGCGGGAGTTCTGCATGAATAGTGACGATTTTCAGGAGGGACGGCGGGCATTTCTAGAAAAACGACAACCCGTGTTTCAGGGCCGCTAGTACTGCGTACCGCAATTGCCCCGCCAGTTTGGCGGGGAAGATTTCTTTGTTTTCAAAAGCAATACGCTGTTTGTAATTGATGAGACTTCTGCCGCGATGTACGCGTGCAGGGTTTTGCGCAGGACTTAGCGCACGAACTCAGCGCCAAACAGCCCGAGATCGGCAAACGTTTTGTCGGGTTGACGTATACGAAGCGCCTGCATGTGCTCCGGATCGTAGGTGGCCGTCAGTTCTTTCAGGCGCGGATAGACCTCGTTATGAAACAAAGTCATCGACGTGATGGTGTCATCATAACTCAAAAATCCGGCCTGTCCCATCATCAGCAGATGACCGAAGCCGCCTGCATACTCCCAGAACTGCTTGATTTGCTCAAACACCTGATCCGGTGTCCCGGCAAACACATTACCACGCGCCATCTGGTCTTCTAGGGTCGCCGTCAGCGGCAGACCAGCACCACCTCGGCGCCCCTGCATAATCTGCGCGGCGACAGCCGGCGGGTGATAGCCGGGCGGATTGCTCCACTGCGGTGGCACCTTGTTCGAGGTCATGTACCACAACACCTTTTCAGCCCCTTCACGTGCCTTGTTGGCATCATCGCTAATATACATCAGGGCGCAGTAGGCCAGGCGATCGAGCCCCGCCGCTTCGCCATGCGCCTTTTGGTAGGCATCACGGTAGCCATCGAAAATCTCACGAATGCGCGGATAACCGGCCAGAAACACCGCGCCGATATACTTGTGCTGCGCCACCGGAATGGTGCTATTGGCGCTACCGACGGTAATCCAGACCGGCGGATGCGGTTGCTGAAACGGGCGCGGCCAGATGTTGACCTGGCGGGCATGAAACCAGCGCCCTTCAAAATTAAATGGCCCATCATGCGTGGTCCAGGCTTTGAGGATCAAGTCATGCGCTTCCCACAGACGTTCGGCACCGCGCAATGGCAACACATTAGCCGGCGCTGCCTCATAAGGCACAGCGCGTACAAAGCCACATTCCAGGCGGCCACGCGAGATGACATCGATCATCGCCATCTCTTCCGCTACCCGAATCGGCTGTGGCCGGTTGGCAATCGGATTGCCGAGAATCAGGAGACGCGCCCGTGATGTTTGCCGTGCCAGGATACCAAGCATAATCGGCGCCGCCGGTATCACACAGGTCGCGGTCTGATGGTGCTCGTTGACCATGATTTCCAGGCCGATCTCATCGGCAGCGCACCACAAGTCGAGGTACCTGTCGTACAGCTCAGCACCTTTGACCGGATCGTAATGTTGATTCGGCAAATTGACCCGGATCGACTCATAGGTATCCGCATCAGGCAGGTACGGATAGGCGTCTTCGGTAAAGAACCAGGTTTGCATGGCGTCTCACCTCGTAGCAAACGGCAGCACGGCGTCAAACAACCGGTCGGGCTGCTCGACGTGTGGCCAATGGCCCGCCTCAGGAACGATGCAGAGTTCAGCGTCGGGAATCATCGCGCGATAAGCTTCGGCATAAGCCGTACTCACCATGCCGTCACTCGCCCCCCATACCAGCAGCGTCGGCACATCAATGCGGTGCAACCGATAGCGCAGCTTGGGATTGTGCATATAGGGATGCCAAGTATACATGGCATGGGCAATTCGGTTGGCCGCCAGACGCTCGATATCTTGCTTACTCATGCACATGGGATCAGACCGTTTCGCCGCATCGTGAAACAGCAATCTCACCGCCTCCGCATCGGGCAAGCCGAAGATATCGGCAATATCACGCGTATCGCGACCACCAGGCTTAACGCCAACCGCATCGACCAAAATAAGCTTGGCGAGCCGGCTTGTATTGCGCACCGCAATTTCGGCCGCCGTCCAGCCGCCCATGTCAACACCCATCAAAACAACATCTCGCAGGTTGAATGCATCCAGCAAATCGAGATACAAGTAAACCAGATCTTCCAGGTTATCGAAATGGGAGGGCGTCACGCTACCGGCAAATCCCGGATGCACCGGCGCCACCACATCAAAGCGTTCCGTCAGCCGATTGAAAAACGGCAGGTGGTCCTGCGGACCATCCCCTCCGTGCAGTAACAGTAGGTGAGGTCCGCTGCCCTGGCGTACGACCTGGAGATTGATACCCTGCAATTCGATCATGTGTATCCGTTCTTGAACAGGGTTCATATTTACAATTCAACGGTGCCCTCTTGCTTCACCCGATCCCAATAGCGTATAGGCTAATTCATCATACGATCAAACCGACAACGGAGGCAAGCCCTTATGTGGTATCTTAAAATAGTAGTTCCTGGTTCTGTCGCAAATTTTGGCGTGTAGACGATTTGAGGTGAGTCACCCCCGGTCGGTGAGGTGATTAGGAGGCCAGAGCGTAGAACTGTTCGGCCGCACTGAGGTCTTGTTCTTCCTCCTCAAGCCTCGTCTGCTTCTTCTTAATCATGTGCATCAG
>JAPULM010000649.1 GCA_027294925.1 bacterium | reverse complement strand
AAGATGTAGGCCTTGTCGTTCTCAGCCAATGTACCCACCGTGATGTATTGCTTGTTACCACGAAAATCGGCAAAGGCCAGTGTGCAGTCGTCCAGGGTTTTTAAAAAGCCTTTGGGGCCACCACGATGCTGAATATACGGTTGGCCTTCGGCGTTGGCGGTCCCCAAGTAGAACGAGTCGCGCTCGGCGATGAAGGCCCGGAGTTCAGGCGTGATGGTCTGTGCCCAGCCTCGCTCTTGTTCCATTCGTGCATAGGCTTCGCGAGAGCCGTAGCGCACTTGTATAGCTTTCACCGCAGGTGTGAAGGCGATATCGCTGACAGGTTGTGTCATCATCTGTCTCCTGTGTCATGGGTCTACGCGGTGTTATTGGCTCTGCTTTGCAAGCAGAACATTGTGGTTCAGGCTAGTAACTCCAGAGATAGCCGATGACAGCCACCAGCGTTAGGAGCAAGAGGTAATCGCTGACCATGCCTTGCAGACTGTCTTGATGCATCCAACACCTCCTGGCGGGGTCACCCGACATTATTGACCGTCGATTAAGGTCTGAAGTTTGGTGGATATCACGCCCTTTGACGCCGCTCCGACGAGCTGATCTTGTACCTGTCCATCTTTGAAGAACAGTAACGTCGGTAGGGACTGTATGCCATATCGACGAGCGACCTCAGGATGCTCATCGACGTTGAGCTTGGCGACGGTGACCTCGTCGGCAAATGTTTCAGCTAGCTCTTCGATCACTGGGGCGATCATATGGCAGGGACCGCACCAATCCGCCCAGAAATCCACCAGGATAGGGTCTATACGTTGAAGTACCTGGTCCTGAAAGTTCTGCTCTGTGAGTTTCAGAGGCTTCCTGTTGTTGGTCATCTTTTTATCCTCCGATCTGTGATGTCCCGTCACGCTAAGCGTGGGGGACGACTTGTGTTACCCTTCTCTAAGGCAAGCGGCGTGCCAAACGTCGATCAAGCCTATAGAAACGGTTATAGATTATTGATTCATAAGGACTAAAAATTTTCATGAGCCATGAAGCGGGTAGGGTAAGGAGGCGTGCAAGCCCGCGATATGTCACGGGTCGCGATATATGACGGAGAAACGACCGAGAGCGGACTAACCTGATACGCTACGGTTTGCCGATGCCGGATTTCCGCATCCGGGAGCGCAGCGTACTGGGGTTGAGCCCAAGGCGTACGGCTGCTCCTCGGGGCCCCTCAATCTGCCAGGTCGTTTCGTCGAGCACCGAGAGGATGTGCTGCCGTTCGACTTCTTGTAGGGTACGCATGGCGCGCGCGCCGTCATTGGATCGGGGGAGGAGATCAAAGGGCTCGTCCAGTTCAAGGGTGGTATGCGGCGACAGGATAACGGCCCGCTCAATGAGATGCTCGAGTTCACGCACATTTCCTGGCCACGTGTACGCCTGTAGGGCAGCCATCACGCGTTGCGGGATCGTCTCGATGGTTTTTCCCAGTTTGGCAGCATAGGTGGCGGTGAAGTGTCGCACCAAGAGCGGAATATCATCCGGACACTCACGCAGCGCTGGCAAGGTAAGCGGAAACACGTGCAATCGATAATAGAGGTCCTGTCGGAAATCACCGGACGCCATGGCTTGTTTGAGATCGCGATTGGTCGCAGCGATGACCCGCACGTCGACTTGCGTAGTACGGGAGCTGCCCAGTCGTTCGAACTCGCCTTCCTGAAGGACGCGGAGCAATTTGACCTGCGACTCTAGCGGCAGATCGCCAATTTCATCCAGAAATATGGTGCCGCCATGCGCTAGTTCAAACCGACCGCTGCGGCGTGCCACTGCACCCGTGAAGGCCCCTTTTTCGTGCCCAAACAGTTCACTCTCGATGAGATGAGCCGGCAAGGCAGCGCAGTTGACTTTCACCAGCGTTCGGTTGCGACGGGGACTGAGGTTATGAACCGCACGCGCAAACAGCTCCTTGCCGGTCCCGGTTTCGCCCAAGATGAGCACGGTGGCATCAGTCGAGGCGACCTGTTCCACCTTGTGCAATACCTGTTTCAGTGCCTCACTCCGACCTAAAATGTCTTCAAAGTTATGGGCGAGTCGAATTTCTTCCCGTAGATACACGTTCTCTGCTTGGAGACGATTTTTAAGCTGTTCGACTTCTGCAAACAGCTGTGCATTCTTGATGGCGATCGCTGCCTGGTTGGCGAACACGGCCAAGCGCTCAAACTCCTCTGGGCTGAGGGAGCGTCGGCTAAAGAGCGCCACAACGCCAAGCAGCTCTTCCTGAAAAAGCAGCGGATATCCTGCAAAAGCCTGCAGACGGTGCTCCTGCAACCAGGATTTGTTCGGCAGGCGCTCATCACCCATGACGTCGTTCGTACATGTCGGCCCCCATCCCTGTGCAATGCGGCCAATTTTGAGTGCCCCGAGCGGGATGCGGCGGTATTCACCGTCAAGATTCGTGTACAATCCTGCGCTGGCCTTGATATGCAAACATTGCGTGCGGTTGAGACAAGCGTCTGCCTTGTGGCATACCGCGCACAGATCGCCAGGACCGAGCAACCAAATGCGGGCAAGGGCGGCATCGAACTCCTCCACGAGTCCTTGCGTGATGGTCGTCAGCACCTCATCGAGGCAGAGGCTGGCAGTCATTTGCAGTGTGATGCGCGCCAGAATGCCGGAGGGCTTGTGAGGCGAGTCGGCCAGGTTGGAAGCTAGTTTGGCCGTGGTCGGCGTCCTTGCGTCTGGCTCCATAACGCGGGTTTTTGCCCAATCCCTCTAAACTCGAATAAGGGAGTCAGGCTTCCTTTACTGAAAGGGAGGCGTCGTCTTTGCTGGGCAGCGCTACCTCGTTGCTTTTGACAGGCGGTAATCTTGCATCAGCATTTTGATCAGAGCGCCTTGTTCTCGTCTGTCTCGCGGTTCGGTAATCTGCTCTATGGCTAAGGTCTTTTTCCGGCCGAACTGACCGGTGCATAACCAACAGGAGCCATGTTACGCTCTTATTCCCGAAGCTATCCGAGAATCGTATAATGCGACATGTATTGAGACGCGTCAAGTGCCATGTCTCGCTATGCGGCCATTCTAGCTGCTCATGATCGCCCAGGTCGGCCGTATGGTACCGAAATTGCCTGGGTTTTCGAGAAGTGTCCTCAGATTGCCAAGCAACCATTTATCTTTAAGGCGCAAATCTCTTGTCCCATCTCCTGCATTGGGTGCCCGATAGAGGACGAAGGCTTCTGCGATACGCAGTGTTATGTCTTCCTGGCTATTCTCAGTTAGTCTTTGTAATTTATAACGTTATGCTTGATTTGATGCCTCTTGTATGATACGATTTTTGAGCGCTTTTGGGAGCATTTAACCACGCCAAACAGCCAAGTGGAGGGAAGCTGAAAAATTGGCCGAGTTCAGCGCTGACGGTCTACGTGCTCGGCTGTTGAGGGGCTCCACATTCATAGGAAGAGAGCCAACAGAATGAGCTACGTCTGGCAAGCGCCCAACCAATCACTGAAGCGGAGACGCAAAAAGCCGCCTGCTGCTTAGTTCCGACGTTAGGCCCCGAGGAGCTACAGCCGAGGGACAATGGAACCATCTCAGCTCAACTGGATCACAGGATATATCTGGGGCATCGCCGATGATGTCCTGCGTGATCTCTACGTCCGCGGCAAGTACCGCGACGTCATCCTGCCAATGACCGTTCTGCGCCGCCTTGATGCGGTGCTTGAGCCCACTAAACAGGCCGTGCTCGACATGAAGGCTGCACTCGACCAGGCGGAGATCATCCACCAGGACCAGGCTTTGCGCCAGGCGGCGGAGCAGGCATTTTATAACACCTCCAGCTTCACCATGCGTGACCTCAGGGCACGCACCAGTCAACAGCAGCTTCGGGCCGATTTCGAGGCCTACCTCGACGGCTTCTCGCCCAACGTCCAGGACATCCTCGAGAACTTTGAATTTCGCCACCAGATCCCGCGTCTATCGAGGGCTGACGCGTTGGGCACACTGATCGAGCAGCTGACCTCGCCCGACATCAATCTGAGCCCCAATCCGGTGCAGAACAGTAATGGCTCGGTCCGGCACCCTGGCCTCGACAACCACGCCATGGGCACCATTTTCGAGGAACTGGTGCGTCGCTTCAACGAGGAGAACAACGAGGAGGCCGGCGAGCATTGGACCCCGCGCGACGCCGTGAGGCTCATGGCCAAGCTGATCTTCCTGCCGATCGCGGACGAGATCGAGTCGGGCACCTACCTGCTCTACGACGGGGCCTGCGGCACCGGCGGCATGTTGACCGTGGCCGAGGAAACCCTGCAGGAACTTGCCGTTACGCACGGCAAGGAGGTCGTCACCCACCTCTATGGACAGGAGATAAACGCCGAGACCTACGCGATATGCAAAGCTGACCTGCTGCTCAAGGGCGAAGGAGCCGCGGCGGACAACATCGTCGGAGGCCCGGAACACTCGACGCTCGCCAACGACGCCTTCCCGTCGCGTGAGTTTGATTTCATGCTCTCCAATCCACCCTACGGCAAAAGCTGGAAGAGCGACCTCGAGCGCATGGGCGGCAAGAAGGACATGCGCGACCCCCGCTTCATGAACGAGCACGCGGGCGATCCCGAGTACTCGCTGGTCACCCGATCGAGCGATGGCCAGATGCTGTTCCTGGCCAACATGCTCAGCAAGATGAAGCAGGACACGAAGCTCGGCAGTCGCATCGCCGAGGTGCACAACGGCTCCTCGCTGTTTACCGGCGACGCCGGTCAGGGCGAAAGCAACATCCGCCGCTGGATCATCGAAAACGACTGGCTCGAGGCCATCGTCGCCCTGCCGCTGAACATGTTCTACAATACAGGCATTGCCACCTACATCTGGGTGCTCAGCAACCGGAAGCCCGAGCATCGCCGAGGGAAGGTCCACCTCATCGATGCCCCCCAGGGGTACAAGCCGTTGCGCAAGAACCTAGGCAAGAAGAACTGCGAGCGGGGCGAGACCGACCTTGCT
>JAPULM010000648.1 GCA_027294925.1 bacterium | reverse complement strand
TTCACGGATGGTCATGCCTGTCTTAATCATGTAGGCGATACGTAATTCTTGCGAGGAGAGATCGGCAACAGCGGGGAGATCCATGGTCAGGTCAAAAGAGGCGTCTTCAATATAGGTGCGTAGCATTTCCAGATGATTCTCATAGCGCGCCAGATTTCGATCCTGCCCGCAGTTCTCCATCAACGGATTGATCAAAGATCGTACCTGCTGTCTGACACGCTGCTCCGTCTCCTGCCTAACCCGATCAATACTACGCGCCAGAACGGATAGTGCGTTACTAACTTCCGTCAGCTCACGGTTCAGTGTTTCCAAACGCTGGGTACGCAGCTGAAGCGCTTTCTGACTGTGCTGGAGTTCCACCAGCGTTTCTTGATAGTGACGCTCGGTCTCTTGCACGTCAAGCGCCTGGCCCACCACATGTGCCAACAAGTCAAGACTGACAGGCTTTTCTAACAGATCGAAAGCGCCTTGCCTGAGGGCTGCCACCGCGACATCTTTATCTGCATATCCGGTAATCAAAATCACCTTACTGTGAGGCGATTGTGTCACCACGGCCGGGAGCAATTCCACCCCGCTCAGCTCAGGCATGCGCACGTCAAGCAGGATAATATGGTAGAATTGCTGACTAATCTCAGACACCACAAGCGCCGGGTCCGTAAGGCTTTTAGGGATCATGCCGCGAGACACAAAGGCCTGCTCGAGTAGGGCGCAAATCGCTTCGTCATCATCAATGATCAGAATTCGAACGTCTTTCATGCCACAACATCATCCTATTGATGACCAACATTGGCTATTTTGCACCCGCGGGTCTGCCTGCAAACGACATGGCGCTATAATGCAACTTGCATTATCTCACATCTTGGTATAAATGACAAGCAAAGATGAAGCCGTCGCTCGCCGCCATCATGTTTACAACATCTTGTAATTCTTGGCATTCCGTAGATATTAGAGATTGCGGCTGGCGGCTGGCGGATTAACGCCGTAGAAGTTTACGAACTTCCGTGCGGGCCTCCTCTCGCACGGTGCGTTCCTCTGAAGCAAGATCATCCATAAGCGGTTCCAGGAACTCCAGTAATTCGGCTTGTTTCTCGTCATCGCCCACCAGACGAATAAGACGCTCTAGAGCACGCTCACGCACCTGTTCGTTCGGATGAACAAGCTGGCTTAGCAAACGTCGCGCGGTGGTATTGCTTTTGATAACGTCAAAAACCGAACCACCGCCTTCACCCTCAAGCCCTTTCGTCTTTCTTTCGTCTCTGTTCTGCGAGATGGCACGAGTCGAGCGTGGCGGCGCGGTTGGTCTTGTGCGCGGCGGACGAGACGCAACACGAGAGCGCCCGCTGCCCTTGCTCGCCTCAACGGGTAGAAACAAAATTCGCTGTACGCGAGTGCGTCTACTGCGGCCCTCCGTGATCAGCATATACCCCGGCAGCTCTGCCACGCGGAATAGTCGCTTCAGGCCGTCGACCACGGGCAGCGCCGTAAAGCGAATCGAGATCCGCGTATCCGGCATCTCCTGCAAATGGCGAACCTCCATATCGCCCTGCGCTGCAATACGCTCGATGATGCTTCGTAGAGGTTGGTCACGAACATCCAACGACAAGAGGTTGTCTTGCAGGGTGACGCCGACATCTGACTCAGCCGCTTCTTTGACCAAGACACGGTTTGTAGGCGAAGCAGGGACTCGACGCGGTTGCAGTTGCGTGCTCGCCTTCGGTTGCCGCTTGGGCGTCGGCGCCTGCGCCCATAGGGTTGATGGCCGCTGCATAGACAGCCCAAGCAATAACAAGCCTATTCCAATCCCTAGGGCATTCAACGGCTGCTTGGCTTGAAACACGTTTTCCCCTCCCCACAACACAGACGGGCTAATGCGGATTGTGCAATAACCCCTTTTCTTTTAATTCCGCAATCCGTATGCCGCTGGACTTATACACAAAATATACCATAGGCGAATGGGGACAGCTTTGCAATCAGTCGCCGTAAAAGTTTATGCAACGGTCTTTTTGTCACGCTATAATAGCTCGAAGGATTGAGTATGTATTCGGATACACACTAAGGAGAACGACATGCCCAAAGACAAAGCCATGTATTCATTGGAGCTTGAAAAAGACATGATGGCATTCATCGAGCAAATAACGTCTAAGTATGATCTACAAGACGCCTCCAAAGCGGTGCGTTGCTTGATCAATTACGCCCAAGATGTCACCGAGTCGCAAGACACCATCTTTGCCGATATCCGCTGTTTGAACTGCGACTAAGTAACCAGGCATAAACGCCGGCCCAGCGGATTACAGATTGCGGGATAACCCCTTTTCTGCAATTCTGCAATCTGCAATCCGCAATCCGCAATCCGCAATCCGCAATTCATATTGCATTCTATACGGGTATGGTTCAATATAGAGCCACCGTATGACTTTAATACATCATTTGATTTTACCGTATGCGGGCATCATGCACCTCTGGACAGGCTGGCAACATGCAGAAGAAGTTTGCGGTTATCACCGGATACGACTTGGGGGGAGGGGAAAAGGAGAATTAGATTATGCCAAAATCACTGGTGGAAATGGCTTCTGAGATTGTGGCGGCTCAGGTTAGCCATGCGCCGATGAATCCAGAGGAAATTTCCGACGCGGTGCGCCGTATCTTTGAGGTCTTACAAGGCCTGCAAAGCCTCGAAGCCAGGTTGCCAAGCGGCAGTGAAGCTAATAGCCCACCGACCTTGAAGCCACAGGATTCGATTCAGCGCAATCGCGTCATTTGTCTTGAATGCAACAAAGATTTCAAGCTTCTTTCAAATCGGCACCTAGCGTTACATGACCTGACCTCACGCGACTACAAACTCAAGTACGGCCTGCCACTCGGGCAACCCTTAAGCGCCAAGTCACTAACCCAAACCCGACGGAAGATCGCCAAAGAGAAAGGGCTTGGTGCGAAGCTGGTCGCCTATCGCAAGGAACAAGCTCAAAAACCGCGCCGTTAACGAGAGCCTAATGCGTCTCGTGCGGCCGCGCACGTTGGATCATCGACAAACTTGTCGGCAGCAAGGCAGGCCCTTCTCCGCCTACCAATGCATTGGTAGCCCGGCTTTGCGGCACACTCGTCGCGGCAGAACGCCATGGCATGGCGAGAGCAGCAGGCCAGTCAGGCGTAGCCCTGGGTAGGGACGGCGTCTCCGTCATCATCCGTAACGAACGTTCATGCGAGGCCGCAACCGGTGCAGGCCGAATGATATTCGAAAACACCAGATAGCAAAGAAACAAGGCAAGTGCAGCTCCAAGTCCCATAACCAGCCAAGGGCCGACTGGCGAGTGACGCTTTAAGACGATATCACGCAAATGATCATCATAGAGCTCGGCATCGCTTCGTTCTCGATAGATCATCCGTCTTCCTTTATAACTTAAGGATTAATTTTAAATAAAAAAGAAGGTAGCAAGCAAAACGCTACCTTGTCAAGTAAAAATACAAAAAAAGGATCCGTGTCGTTAATACGAACGTGGTAATCCTAAGACATGTTCCCCGATGTAATTAAGCACCATTTGCTGTGAGATCGGCGCGATTTTATACAGTCTGATCTCGCGGTATAGGCGTTCAACATCAAACTCCTTGGCGTAACCAAAGCCGCCATGTGTCTGTACCGCGTGATCCACCGCGTCACAGCCTGCCTCGGCCGCCAACAGTTTCGCAGTGTTCGCCTCCTTACCACATGGCAAGCCTTGATCATAGAGCCAGGCGGCTTTATACGTCATCAGTTCCGCCGCCTCTAAATGGGCATAGGCCTCAGCCAGAGGAAACTGTACCCCCTGATTTTGCCCAATGGGACGGCCGAAGACGACCCGCTCTTTGGCGTATTGCACCGCTTTGTCAATTGCCGCTTTACCAATACCAACCGCTTCGGCAGCAATCACAATACGCTCAGGATTCAATCCATCAATCAAATGGTAGAACCCCTCCCCTTCCTGCCCAACCATATCCGCCTGTGAGACGCGCAACTCATCGATCAGAAGCTCATTCGAATCCACCGCATGGCGGCCCATCTTTTCAATCAGCTTGACGGTAATCGCATCACGATCCATCGGTGCGAAAAAGAGCGTCATGCCTTTGGTTTTCTTCTCGACTTGATCATACGGCGTGGTGCGGGTCAACATCAGGACACGATCCGCATTCTGAGCATTGGTGCACCAGATCTTGCGGCCATTAATCACCCATTCGTCGCCATCTCGAACAGCCGTCGTCTCCACCCGGGTGGTGTCGGTCCCAGCATTAGGTTCGGTAACTGAAAACGCCAGTTTCATCTCGCCCCTGGCAATCTTCGGTAAATAGGTGCGCTTCATCTCCTCGCTGCCGTACTTAATGATCGGCTGCGGCGGAAACATTGAAAAATGGATTGGTGAAGCCCCGGAAGTGCCTGCCCCGGAAGCACAAATTTCCTGCAATACAATGGCAGCTTCTATCACCCCCAGCCCACTGCCGCCATAGGCTGTTGGAATGACCGTACCAAGCCAGCCGTGGGCAGCAAATTGGTCAAAGAATGCATGCGGATATTGGCCGCTTTTGTCTAGCTCGCGCCAGTAACTCCAATCGAACTTTCGAGCCAGATGACCCACCTCAGCCCGAATCAGCTGCTGCTCCTCGGTCAAGGCAAAATCCATTCGACCACTCCTTTTTTTTACGCTACTTAAGACTATCTAGCCAGCCCCAATGGCTTACGCTAGTCGGCGTAATTTTTATCACCAAACCAGCAACCTCACTGAGCTTCGCTTCGCGATACTGCCGATACTTGGCTTCAAGTAGCGCCAGGGCGCGCCAATACTCTGCGCCATCTTCTAAAATGTGTGCCGTTCCACGCACCATGACATAATATAGCTTGGTCCAATCTTCCTCATAATGATGCACCAAGAAGGCCACACGAGAATTTGCCACAATATTGCGTATGCGCTTCATACGATAGCCCGTCTGGCGTTTCGGTTTATGATCGATGGCGGTGTAGATCGCCAACTCATCGGACGCGAAACAAATCGGCACCATATGCGGCGCCGCCTCAGCATCAGCGGTTGCCAACTGCCCGATACGGTGGGTTGCTAGAATACCCTGCACTTCTTCTAACGTCGCCATAGGTTCAAAGCGCCTAAATAGTGAGGTTGTATGCCAATGGGATACTCATGTCAAGCGCAAAGATAGGCTTGACGTCACGCCCTGTTTTGTGCTATAAAAATGGTTTGAAAACCCCCCTATCCCAACCTTTCCCCGCCAGGGGAGAAGGGGTAGAGAATCGGGTCTCGCAACTTATTTTAGCGTGGGAGGTGCAGCATGGCCGAACAACTCAAGCAGTGTATGCTCTGCGGACGTCAGGCGGTTGAAATCGGCTCAATTTGTCCAGCCTGTGCAGAAGGCGTCAAGCGCGAAGCGCTGGGCAAGCAAACAAACTTAAAACAACAGGCTGAACGGGAAATACGACGCCATGGGGTCAATCCTGATAACGCCAAACCACCTGAGAAGAAGGGGTAAAAATCCGCTTGCTAGCCTGATTGTGGCAGTTTTCGTCGACGCTGCAACAGGATATAGCCGCTGAGTCCAACCCCTAAAGCGATGCTCGCCATCAGAACAAGCATCCACCATTGTTGCAAATAGGCGCCAAATGCTACGGCAAGAATGGTCACTGGTATAATACCAATGCTTGTGGTCCAGAAAAATCGCCACCGACCAATAGAGCTTAAACCTAGCGCGTAGTTAATCAGGTTAAACGAAATAATTGGCAACAATCGCACTGCCAATAGATACAGCACATCCATATCGTGCAAGCGGGTGAGCCAAACCTCAAGACGCCGCAGGGTGATCAGATGTTGAAGAAACGGACGTCCTAGCGTGCGCGCCAGGTAAAACCCTAACGCTGCACCCAGCATCGCTCCGCTCCAAATCGTCAAGCTGCCCCACAACGGCCCCAGGGTCATGCCGGCGACAACCGCCAACAGCTCAGCCGGAAGCGGCACCAGAGTATGTAACACCATCAAGCCAATAAGCGCCATGGCGACCCAAAACGCCGTACGGGGCAACACCTGTGACAGACGCTCAGCCGTCGGCTGCATCAGTAGTTCCCAGATCTGATTGCCGAGCGGCGTGACGACCAGACACACAGCCGTCGCAGCGATAATACCGAACGCCAAAGCAATCCGGACCCACTGTCCCACAGGTTGACTCCTCTGTTAAGATGACGTCGCATTTTCATCCAGGTTAACCTCGTTGCTCTTTTTTATCAATCCATTGGCCAATTTTCACAATTGTAAGTATGATTACTGGATAGGGCTTAAACTGTTTCCCCCTGGTAGTGGTATCCGAATGCGGATTTCGGATATTGAAAGAAAAGGGATTATTCCGCAATCCGCAATCTTTAAGGGAGTCTGTATGGAAGCCCGCCAAATGGCTCTATCCCATTTAGAAATCCTCGAAGCAGAGAGTATCCATATTTTCCGAGAAGTCGTAGCAGAGTTTGAACGTCCGGTACTGCTCTATTCGGTAGGCAAAGATTCTTCTGTTCTGGTTCGATTAGCGCAGAAGGCATTCGCGCCCGGTAAGATCCCGTTGCCCTTGCTGCATGTGGACACGGGGTACAAGTTCCAGGAAATGTACGAGTTCCGAGATCGCTTCACAGCCCAGATCGGTGTCGAGCTTATCGTCTCACGTAACGAAGAGGCCATTGCAGCGGGTGCCAACCCCCGCGATCTCGGCACCCAGAAGTGTTGCGCATTGCTCAAAACCGACGGACTTCTGCAGGCCCTCAGCAAGGGCAATTTTGACGCGGCCATCGGCGGTGCCCGACGCGATGAAGAGAAGTCGCGTGCAAAAGAACGCTTTTACTCCTTCCGTGACCGCTTCGGGCAGTGGGATCCGAAAAACCAGCGTCCCGAGCTGTGGGACCTTTACAACGGGGCGACCAACCAGGGTGAGAACATCCGCGTCTTTCCGCTGTCGAACTGGACCGAACTCGACGTCTGGCTCTACATCTACAGAGAGAAGATTCCGATTAGCCCGCTCAATTTTGCAAAAGAACGCCAGGTAATCCGCTGGCACGATCAGCTCATCGTGCATGGGCCGATGATGCAGCATGCTGCGGATGCCACCCCGGAGCAGGTCATCTGTCGCTTCCGCACGCTGGGCTGCTACCCTTGTACCGGTGCGGTACTGTCGACGGCAACGACGGTGCCGGAAATCATCCAGGAAATGATGCTCATACGGTCTTCTGAGCGCACCACTCGTATCATCGATTACGATGCTGAGGGGTCCATGGAGCAGAAAAAACGAGAGGGTTATTTCTAAGGTGACCTCGCAGCAATCGCCGCTCAACCTCAAGGATGTCGAAAAGAATGTCGAAGCGTTCATTGAGGAATATAGCAACCGTTCGCTTCTCCGCTTTACCACCGTGGGCAGCGTCGACGACGGCAAATCGACTCTGATTGGACGCCTGTTGCACGACTCGAAAAACATCTTTGAGGATCAACTGGCGGCCTTGCGTGGAGACGCCAGGCAGGACGTTGACGGACAGGCAATCGACTTTTCCCTGTTAACTGACGGTCTCAAAGCCGAGCGCGAACAAGGCATCACGATCGATGTTGCC
>JAPULM010000647.1 GCA_027294925.1 bacterium | reverse complement strand
TGGTTTCACTTTCAGGATCATGCTGGCGAACTTGAGCGATTGGCTCGACGGCTTGCGCACGATCATCAGTAGGATGTCGAAAATCCCCTTTATCGTAAGCAGGACTTTGCCCACGAAGAAATCGGGACTGATAGCCTTCATCGGGTTGATGCACACGAACTTACTGTGATGCGACAATGTTTTCAAAGATAAGTTCATTACGATTGATCTGATTGCTGCTGTACTTGCTGAGCAACTCGAAGAAAGGTCAACCAATCTTTTACAGGGTCAAGCCGCCCGACCATGATGACTAAATGTGAACTCAGCACACAAGCCCAATTCCTGGCGCAGGGGTCCACCTCCTTGGTGTTTGGCGGGGGAACTGAATTCATCCAGATCAACACCATTGGGCAAGACTGTTATCTTGTGTGGTTCAATCGAGTATAACTCCCAATAAGATCGGCCATCTTCTGGTGTAAGCACTAGGACCCGGTCACACTGGCTTAGAGCGTACCGATAGGCATAAATGTAACTATGTATGATTAACGCGCTCGAGAGATAATATTTGAGAGTGTGCGGATAAACCCCGCTATGATCATGCGAGATTGTGTTAGTGCCTACCCACCTTGCAGCGAGGGTCCGGAGGATATTTGGTTTAAACAAATGGGTATGAACCAGATCAAATTTCCCTCGGCGGACCGTATTAACAAGGCTCGTGACCGGTTTCGGGTTCCAGCGCCCAGCGCCGTTGCCTAAAGTAAAAAGAGGAATACCCAATAACTTATATTCATGTGAGAATTGGCCCGATTTTCCCAGGACCGCAACTGCGAAGGAGAACGCATCCTTCAGTGCGCGAAGGAGGTTGAGTACAACAACCTGCGCCCTACCACTGTCAGTATGGTCAATCACATGCGACACGCGTTGCATCATGCGCAGCTACCCGGAATGAGTTTCCAACAATCGTGTCCTACTAGTGCCGGAGTCGTTGGTGGTATGTGTACATAACTCCAGATACTT
Organism: bacterium; assembly: GCA_027294925.1. The sequence goes on along the minus strand of JAPULM010000647.1, from coordinate 1,603 downwards.
CCGTGTCAAAAACGACCAGCTAAACGGTTTTACCATTCGTCGGCTATTACACCCCATATGGAAGCGGCCTTCCTTGTCATTTGCCAACATTGCTAATGCCCTAGTCAACGCCCACACATCGGCCCAGGGTACGACATAACCGTTCACCTCATCTTGGACCAGTTCTGTCGTTCCGCCCGCCGTATCCGTAGCCACCACTGGTAACCCCGAAGCCATCGCCTCCAGCAAAGCGATGGACATCCCCTCGTTTTGGGAAGGCAGGACGAAAATGTCTGCCCGGCGATAAAGCATGGGCATGTCATGACGCGGTACAAAGCCTGTGAATGTCACAGCGTCGGCCACTCCCAGGTCATTAGCCACACAGTGAAGTGAATTCTCAGCATCGCCAGCCCCTACCAATGTCAGGGTAATGGGGCAGTTGCACTGGGCATGCAGATTGGCAAAGGCCCGAAGCAGGTGGTGTTGACCCTTACGCTCGATGAGGCGGCCCACGCACACAATGTTGACTTCGGGTGCCCGTCGAGGCCCATTAGCCGGCCGAAAGGTGCGTGTGTCCACGCCGTTGGGGATCACTGGGATTTCCAGATCCGGCATGGTCTGGTGAGCCAGGCGCTGATGTTCCCTGCTGCTCGCCGTGACCACGGCGGCACCGCTCCAGATGCGCCGCAGGATGGGCTTCAAGGCAGGGTACAGATAGTTGTAGCGGGCCTCAAAGCCGGGCACATCCGGTCCTTGCAATGAAATGAGATAGGGCAGTCGGGCAATGGTCTTCAGCGCATGGCTGATTGCCCCGGCCGGCACGCCCGAAAAGGCAAAACTCAAGTCATATCGATGCCGTTGTAAGAGTCTGCGGCAAAGGAGTAACCCCCGCCAGGCATACGTGAGCAGTTCTGGATTGCTGGAATGGTGAATATTCTTGTTGCCTACCGGCACCTTGTAGATTGTGATGCGTGGGGCGAACTGCTCTGTCTCATATGTCTTGCGCGTCCGTGAGGAGGTGACCAAATCTACATGCAGGCCCTCGTGGGCGGACATCTGTCGCAGCAGGTGATAATTAATCACGCCTGTGCCGCCGCCTAGCGGTGGGAATTCGTTATTGAGCATCAGCACACGCATTCCACTTCACCCTTCATGCCCCGTCACTTGGCGGACTACGTATAGCGGCCGCCGCTTTACCTCGTCGAAAATCCGGCCAATGTATTCACCCATGACGCCGATGGTGATGAGCTGGATGCCGGCCAGGAAGAAGATGGCGACGACCAGCGCGGCGAAGCCTGGCGGATTCAGGCCGGTCGTCAACTTCTTGATAAAAAAGAAACCGGCCAGCAGAAAGGATAGCAGCGAGATGCCAACCCCAGACAGCGAAGCCACGCGCAGCGGGGTGTACGAGAACGAGATGAGACCGTCCAGTGCCAGGAGCATCAGGCGAGCAAAGGAATATTTCGGCCGGCCAGCATTGCGGGCCTGGCGCTCGTAGAGCAGGCCCGTCTGGCGCAGGCCTACCCAGCTCCGGATGCCGCGTACAAAACGATTCCGTTCCGGCATGGACCGCAGCAGGTTCACCACGGTGCGGTCCATGATACAGAAGTCGCCAGCATCCAGG
>JAPULM010000646.1 GCA_027294925.1 bacterium | reverse complement strand
TTCCACAGGGTCAACGCCCTCCATAGGCGGCTGGGGCATCAACTAGCATTCAGGTAGTAAGTTAATTCGAACATGTCCTGGAAAGCTGTCCATAACGATTTGGCCCTATCCATCACACAGGTGCAATACGATAGCGTGTCCCCCCTCGCATCTCAGCGTTTTGACGGCGAAAAAAAAGGCTCTGTCCCTGCTTCATGGTCGGTCACATCGACTACCGCCACAACATCGTCAAGACGCGCCCGCAATAACGGCTCGATACCTTGCCGGATGGTCACCGCGGCCAGATTACACCCCTGGCAACCGCCCTCGAGACGGATTTGTACTCGACCAGCCGTCACATTGACCAGGGACACCCGCCCTCGGTGGGCCGCGATCGCCGGGTTGACTTCATCGTCAAGGATCTTCTGAACACGCTCGACGACATTGCCTGGCTCGCCGGCCGACGTCACCTCTTTCTTAGGCCATACCACACGCACCGCGGTCACCTCAGCCACTGCTGTGCGAAGAAACGTCTCAATATTGGCCGTCACGGGCAGGATCGCACCAGGTGACCCACTTGCCTCCAACGTCACAATGCCATCATTGACTGAGACGACACGCACCGCACCACCACGCGCGATAATAGATGGCGCCACACTGCGCTCGATTGCAGCCTCGACCGCGGCGGCGACGTCGGACGGTGTCGGCAACGTTGCAGACTTTTCAGCTGCCAGCGGTGTGGGTGACATGCCCCTCTGTTCTACTGCCTCGAGTGCAACCTCCAGATCGGCCACCAGATCCTCGACGCTTTCCAGGCCGATAGACAGGCGCAGCAGGTCATCCGGTACTGGCGATGATGGCCCCTCGGTACTGCTACGGTGTTCGATGAGGCTCTCCACTCCGCCGAGCGATGTGGCCCGTTTGAACACCTGTACAGCGGCGGCGACGGCCAGGGCTTGCGCAGCGCCACCCATCACCCGGATCGATAGCATGCCACCAAACCCGCCGGTCATCTGGCGCGCCGCGAGCTGGTGCTCGGGATGCGACGGCAGACCCGGATAGAGAACCGCCTTCAGGGCCGGATGGGCGTGGAAATGACGCGCCAGTGCGAGGGCCGTCTCCGACGAGCGGCGCACTCGAACAAACAGGGTTCGCATCCCCCGCTGCAGCAGCCAGGCCTCAAACGGGCCCAGCACAACGCCAGCATTTCGCCTCCACGAACGGAGCCGCTCCCAAAACGGGTCATGGCGTGCCGTTACGACGGCGCCGGCTAAGACGTCGCTATGGCCGTTCAAATATTTGGTAGCCGAATGCACCACGAGGTCGGCACCGAATTCGATTGGCCGAGTGAGTACCGGCGTGGCCACGGTACTGTCGACAACCACCCGCACGTCAGCCGCGTGAGCGATCTCGGCTGCTGCTGCAAGATCGGTGATTTCCCATGTCGGGTTGGCCGGTGTCTCTAGCCAGAGTAGCCGGGTTCGCCCCGGACGGATGGCAGCCGACAGCGCGGCAAGGTCAGTGGTCTCGACAAATTCGACGTCGAGACCCCAGGTAACCGCAAACTCAGCCAACCACTTCCGGATACCCCAATAGAGAATCCGGGCCACAATGACATGGTCGCCGGGGAGCAATGACTGGAACACCGCAGTAGCAGCGGCATTACCAGAAGCAAAGAGGATGCAATCGACCCCATTCTCAAGTGTGGCAAGGAGGCGCTCGGCTGTATCGTAGGTCGGGTTGTCAGCCCGGGTATAAACACGGCCTGCATGGTAGGTCCCGTCCGCATGTTGCTCATAGGTGGTCGACGGATGGAGCGGCGGTACCATCGCCCCGGATGCCGAATCAATATCGCCGAGGGCTTGCGCGGCCAACGTTTCGGGCGAGAGCTGCTTATTCATCGGAGGTCTCCTGTCTACACGTTGATCTTACTGCTAAAGATGCCGGCGTCTTCACCCTGAAGACGATGGGGTGCGTATTGTTGTAGGGCTGCATCTGCGGACATGATGCTTTTTCAATAGGACACCCTCATCCTGCGTTGCCCCTGGCACCCCATGCCATTCTGCGGCGCATGTCTAGCATCAGGGCAGCCCCTCAGAGAACGCCCCAGACCCCGGTGGCTAACTATACCACAGGGGAAACGCCGCGAGAAGAGATGGTTTGGGCAGATTTTCTTGACATTATTGCCTTTTGATATTAAATTATTCAATATCAAACTATTTGATGTTTAATTCCATCCGAAAGGTTGGTGATGGCGACCCAATACAACGGCACCGAGCCTGAGAAACGCGCCCTGGACACCTATGTGAAGCTAAGTCGGGCGGCGGAGACCGTGCTCAGCCGTGTCCATCAGCATCTGGCCAGTGTGCGGCTGACCCCAAGTCAGTTTAGTGTGTTGGAGATGTTGCATCATCTGGGCCCCCTACACCAGAACGAACTGGCCGGCAAGATGCTAAAAAGCAATGCCAATCTCACCTTTGTGATCGATAATCTGGTCAAGCTTGATTTCGTATGCCGCGAACGTGACGACGCGGATCGCCGCTTTATGGTGGTGCAGTTAACCGACGCCGGAGCGCAACTCATCCAGGAGATCTTTCCCCGCCACGTTGGCATCGTTATGGAGGAATTCAGCATTCTGACGTCAGAGGAGCAGGATACGTTAGCCCGTCTGTGCCGAAAAGTTGGACTGCGCGTGGCGGCTGAAAGCTAAGCGCTAAGAACGGCAATTATCGATACGGTTCGATGAGCGAACCGCCAATTGATGTTTGACATTAGGCTGCCTTACGAGGAGGATCGCGTGAGTAAATATCCAAGTGACAAGCGCTGTAAGGTCACCATCCTGACCATACAAACTAAAAAAGAACGCAGAGAACCCATCACCATGTTGACTGCTTATGACTATTCATCCGGCCTGCTGGTCGACCGGGCCGGTATTGACATGATTCTGGTGGGTGATTCGTTGGGCATGGTGATGTTGGGCTACGACAGTACAGTGCCGGTGACCATGGACGACATGCTACATCACTGTCGGGCCACGGCACGTGGGGCCCGCTATGCCCATCTGGTGGGCGACCTGCCGTTCATGTCTTATCAGGCGAGCACCGCCGAGGCGATCCAAAATGCCGGACGCATTCTCAAACAGGGTAGTATGGATTCGGTCAAACTCGAAGGTGGACGCGAAGCAGCGCCCACCGTACGCGCCATTGTTAATGCAGGTATCCCGGTCATGGGGCATATTGGCCTGACCCCACAATCGGTCTCTAAGCTGGGTGGGTACAGGGTACAGGGCAAAACCGCTGCGGCTGCCCAACGTCTGTTTGATGACGCCCTGGAACTTGAGGCGGCCGGTTGCTATGCCGTGGTCCTGGAGGCTATCCCGGCGCCTGTAGCGGAATTGATTAGCCAGCGACTCCACATTCCGACCATTGGTATTGGGGCCGGCGCTGGCTGCGATGGCCAGGTGCTGGTGTATCATGATCTGCTGACCTTACTTGATGGTTGTGTGGCCAAGTTTGTCAAGCAGTATGCCAATGTTGGCGACATCATTAGCCAGACGCTGACAGAATACCGAGATGATGTGCGCCACGGCCATTTCCCCGCCGCCGAGCACACGTACAGCATGCCGGACGAGGAACTCGATCTCTTTCTGCAGGCGGTCAATGCAACAGAAGCGGCGGTCAGCAACCTGTAGAGGGTTGTCATCCACAGAAATTGATTGTCTCGAATGATGAGGACACAATACCTACTAACCGGATTTTACTCCTGGGTGTCCTCTTTTTCTGCCGCCTCGTAGTTGCCCCCTTCCACCGCCAGCTGCATCGCGTCGCCATCCCGACAATGTTTGGTCGGGGGCAGCGGGAATAGGTTGATATGCAGGACAAGCGAACATCAGGTGACCGCCTGGCGGAAACGGAGAGGGTATTACCTACCTAGTCTTCAGGGCCTTGCCAGCGTCGGAACAAATCTTCGGGCAACGTAATATCGAGTAAGTCGAAAATACGACCGACGCTTTGGTTGATAATATCATCCACTGTTTTCGGGCGATGATAAAAGGCCGGCACCGGTGGTGCGATGATAGCACCCATTTCAATCGCCTGCATCATCAGCCTGACATGTCCCAGGTGCAGGGGGGTTTCACGCAGCACCAACACCAATTTGCGCCGTTCTTTGAGCACCACATCAGCCGCACGCAGGAGAAGATTATCACTATATGAACTGGCGACACCTGATAACGTTTTTATCGAACAGGGAATAATCACCATGCCCATGGTTTGAAAAGATCCGGAAGAGATGGAAGCGGCAATATCACCAAATTTGTAGACTTTATCAGTCAGGGTCTCTATATCTTCAATGGTGTAATCCGTTTCCAACTGGACCGTGCGCTTGGCGGCGTTACTCATCACCAGATGGGTGGCGACGTCCTCTACATTCTGTAACACTTCGAGCAAACGAATACCATAAATCACACCACTGGCGCCGGATATCCCTACAATAAGCCTTTTCAACGAGACCCTCTGCTCCTAAGTAGCTGGACAGAAATTCTTGTCCTCTCCCTCCCGTCCCAACCTTACCCGGCGATGGGGAAAGGGGCTGTGGTTGCCAAATTTCATGCAAGAATTTATGTACAGGCAGGTCTAGGTAATTTAACTCTGAATCAACCGGGTTTGTGGCAATCCTGCCGCAATGTAGACGTCCTGGGGTCCGGGGCCACCGGCGACGGCGAGGTAGATCTCGTCCGGGCTCTTGGTGCGCTGCAGCACCCCCGCATGTCCTCGGCCTGCGGCCTGTTCCATGACGGCAAAGTCGGCCGCGAACATCTCCTCTGGGAGCGTCGCGTAGGCCCAGAGCTTTTCCTGAATAGCACGCTTGCTGAGGCCGGCTTCGTGGAGCGACCGCGCATGGTTAATGCCGAGCAGCAAGAGTGAACCATCGCCGCCGCCATACATTGGGGGCATGTTGGTTGCGATATGCCGCAGGATTTCGTCCGCGCCAACCCCTTCGCCGCCGGAGATGTTACAGTAGTTGGATGCTTTGAACACCGTGACTGTACTGTCGTCTGGGTTGAAGCCGCGATCGACATGGAAGGGCGTCCAAGGGTTCTCTTCCTCATACTCGCCACACACATAAGTGTAGCGTAGGGGTGAACTAAAGCTGGCCTTGGAGTAGACCCCTGGCAGGGCACCCCCGAGGTTTTGTAGGACAAGACGGATGGCGCGGCCGATGGTCGCATTGGCACGCCACCCTGGACCCAGACAGCCGCTCCCGTAGTTGATGTCGAGCTGATGCCGAACGGGTCCGTTGATCAGGAGCAAGGGGGTCATCGGGTTGGTGGTCACCTGCATAAACTCCAGCGGGAAGTTTGGGTCGGTAAGGCCGTCGAGCGCCGCAAGGATGACCGGCATGTACTCGGGTCGGCAGCCAGCCATGACCGCGTTGGTGGCGATGGCTTCTACCGTGGCGCGACCCTTACGCGGTGGAATGAGCCCGATAACCGCATCGGCGTCACGGCCAGATGCCGCGATGCAGCGCTGTACCATCTCCGGTGTGGCGGGAATGATGGGCAGCCCGTCGGTCCAACCCTGATCATAGGCGTAGTCGTACGCCTGTGCCATAAGTTCTGCAGCTGAAGCCGACTCCAGATGCACAGGTGTTTGCGCCACGTTACAACCCTCCTCTCATGTTGCGACAGGGTTATTTGGTCTGCAGAACGCCCTCGCCCCAAAACGACCCTCACCCGCTCAACAGCTCGGATGGCGCCGTCGCGGCACGCTGCGTTAGACAGGCAATGCCGAACGGACGACACCGGCGGGTCGGATCTGCTCGTCGGCGATCTTTTGATTGCGGCGCTGGATCACGTCCGCTGGCTGCGTGAGGCCCTCGATGATGGTATCGATCATGCCCTGAACCCGCTTCTGCAAGGTGACCTCGTCCAACTGCCGAATGGGATTCGGGGTCTCCGCGATGACGACATACGGAAAGCCCTGCGTCGCCGCCAGGCGGCGCGCAAAGTTGGTGAAGGTATCGGTGGTAATCATGACGGTGGGAATGCCGCGCTTCTCAAGTTCCGGTGTGACGTAGCTACACCACGTCGAGCACGATCCTCAATCACCGGTGGCGGTGATCACCACGTCAACCCGGCTGGCGAGGTCATCCAGCGTCTCTCCCATGGTGTCAATGAGACCGCTGGTGCTTTGTGGCACTTCGCGGGCCGGCTGTTCCATCACCACCGCCTGCAATTGGTAGCGTTGCTCAAGCAGCTTCCCCAGTGCCTCCAGAATCTGTATCGCCGATGGCCGCCAGTTCGGTAACAGCCCAACCACACGGCCTTTCAGGGTCTCCGGTCGAGGTGCCAAAGGGATGCCGTCGGTTGCTTCGTCGAGATAGACCGGCAGCGGTGACAGCATGGTCAGTGTGAGTGCTTGCTGAACCATAGGGTCCTCCTCTCTCAGGCTAGGCGAAGCGTCATGGGAGGCCTCCGAGACGGGGTCGCATCATCTCA
>JAPULM010000645.1 GCA_027294925.1 bacterium | reverse complement strand
GCTGTCGGTGGTGTAAAGACGATATTGGACAATTTTGACTGGAATCGACTCTAATATCTCTTCTAGAAGTTCGGCTTCAACTTGGCCCGTGGTTGGGTCGTAGATATAGATCGGACTATCGCCGATAGCCAATGGATTGATGTTGCGCGGATCCTGGGTTGCCATATCAAGTTGGAAGTCCAGATTCTGATGCGACAACGGTAAGGCTTGCCGGATCATCTCAATGAGTTGATTTGGTTCCATCACATCGCTGCTATGGGGTTTTGCGGCATGCACCGCAATGGTCGTATCATAGACCATCTTCCATTTTACCTGCCGCCCCAAGATGGCGGCCCATTCTTTGCCCAAGGCGCGCTTCGATAAATTACCATCGTTTTGCCAATCGCGCACCGTCTCGATCAGCCACCAGTCGGTCAGACGTAAATAACGTGGAATCATGTCAAGCGGATTGCCCGGAAATAGGTAGTGCATACTGTCGGCAAAAATCTCGCGTAAATGCAGGTCAATGGCCCGCGTGGTGCGATGAAAATAGACGTGTGTGTAAAGGTACAGACGGGCGTTCAGGAACATCGTCAGGGCGCCGATGCCGGCTTTGTGCAACGCCAGACCGCGCTCGGTAACAAAACTGTAGTGCAACAGCCGCTCCAGATCGACCGGACCAATGGCAATACCGCACATGTATGAGTCGCGCAGGACGTAATCGAGGTTATCGGCCGTGAACATGCCGCTCAGTACTGGCTTGAGCAAGCGTAGCCAGCGTGGCATATGTGCCCCACCGGGCTCTTTTTTTTGCATCAGATAGGCAATGGATTGAGGCTCGATCACCTCGTCATCGGCAAACGCGTCGCTGGGACTGCGGCGAATATGTCGTATGAGATCGCCCAATTCTTGTATGATAATCTGATGTCCAACCACTTCATGTCCGATGCCATATTGCAACAAGTGGTTTTCGTCGAAGAAATGCCCGAAAGGACCATGACCAATGTCATGCAGCAAGGCGCTGATGCGCAGGACTTCTTCGACATAGGCTAATGATGGGCATGACGGCTCCACACTGCGTAATGATGGATATAATTGCCGGGCAAACCGTCCTGCCACATGCATGGCGCCAAGGGAGTGCTGAAAGCGGCTGTGCTCGGCGCCTGGAAACACCCAGCGGGCACTCTGGAGCTGAAAAATATAACGTAAACGCTGTACCCAGGGGGAATTGATCAGCTCCTTTTCTGTGACTTCAGGCTTGCCTCCGCCGGCGTCACGCGGTACGGTGAAGGGGATATATTCATGGATCGGATCGGCAAACAGGGCAATTCCCTGGTAATGATCCTGCACCGTTGAGGTGGCTTGATGGGGAACATAGGACGACACGAAACGGCCCCTTGTGTGGAGTAAAGCTTGTCTGGATCGTACGCGACGCAGTCTAACAAATATCCCTTAACCCTGCAATTTCTATGACCATTCGTTTTGACGCCGTGAGCCACATGCTATGGTTAAGTGTCGGCGATCTCTGCGCCACCGAGCATTTTCCCGGCGCCGTGCCGCTGGCACCCAGGTTGCGCCAACGCGCTGCCATGGGTCGGCAGGTGCATACGGAACACCAGTCAGCCCAGCTCGCCGCGCAGGATGCCTATCGCGCCGAAGTCACCATCCGCCAGCAACGCATCGTGGATGGTTATACCGTCCATATCCAGGGGCGGATCGATGGCCTCTACAAGGCAGGGGAAACGCTGATCGTTGAAGAGATTAAGAGCCTGATGATCCCGGCAGAACGCTTTCCGACCATTAGTCTACACGACTATCCTACCTACGAACGGCAGCTGGCGCTGTATATTCATTTACTGCATGCACAACACGACGGCCCGGTGCTCGGCCATCTGGTGTTGGTCAATCTTGGCAGCGAGCACCGTAAGGTTTTGCTGTTGGAACCGGACGCGGCGCAAAGCGAAGCGTTCTTGATAGCACAGATTCGCCGTGTCCTGTCCCGCTACCAAGCCCGCGCCGAGCGTGCAGCTCGGCGTCAAGAACAAGTGGCCAATCTACATTTTCCGTTTCCCACCACGCGACCCTATCAAGACGACATGATGCAACAGGTGCGTTTAGCGGTGCAGGATCAAAGTTGCGTGTTAGTGTCGGCGCCAACCGGTATCGGTAAGACCATCGCCGCTCTCTATCCAGCCCTGGAGTATGCTCTGCAGGAGGGGTTGCGTGTTTTTTTTGTCACTGCTAAGACCACCCAGCAATATCTAGCGGTCGCAACCTTGCAGCAATTGGCGCAGCAACAGGTACCTTTTACGGCTGTGCATCTGCGCGCGAAGGAAAAAAGCTGTCTGAACGACATCTATTATTGTCATGAAAGCGTCTGTGACTTTGCCAAAGACTACAGCGCTAAGTTAGAACGCAGCGGCGTGCTTGACGAGCTTTTGCGCCTCGCTGTGGTTGAGCCTAGCACCTGTGCCGAACAGGGACAGAAGCACCAAATTTGTCCGTTTGAACTGTCGTTAGATGTTGCTGAGGAAGCTGATTTGATCATCGGCGACTACAATTACGTATTCGATCCAGGGGCGTATCTACGACGGTTTTTTCAGGATGAGGCGTATGACGATTGTCTGCTCATTATTGACGAGGCACACAATCTGTACACACGCGGCCGTGATTACTACTCGCCGATCTTACGTCAGCGTCGGATTCAGCAGTTGATTGCCTACTGCGCCGATGAGCCGGTTCGCTTGTTTCGGGAGTTTGAGTGCTTTTTTCAGCACCTTGAGGCGCTATTTCCGCAGCTTTATGCGGAAGCGTTGCAAACCCCGCTGGCGGGACAGCAAACTCTGGTCGAGCCGCCTCTGGCGCTGCTGGCCGATTTGCGCCATGAACTTGAAGATCTGATGGTTGATTACGCCATCTATCGCCGCCGCACCGGCCACACGCCGGGTGGCGATCCGATACAGGATTTTTACTATCATTTTCAACATTTTTGTGACGTGCTGGCCCTGGGGGGGGAGGTATTTTCTTATATCTATCAGCATCAGCCGGATGATGCGGTTTTCAAAATCCTGTGTAAAGACGCATCGCGTTTTTTACACCAGCGCCTGTCCGGCTTTCACAGCGTGGTGGCCATGTCAGCCACCTTGACACCGTTTGATTTTTACCAGGAGGTGTTGGGTTTTCCTGCCGATCGTACCTTCACAGCCGAATGCCCGTCGCCGTTTCCGCCCGAAAATCGCCAGCTCATGGTCATTCCGGACGTTTCTACGATCTATCGTGATCGCCAACGGGATGCACCGAAAGTTGCCCGCATCATCGAGGACATTGTTGCACAGCAGGTCGGAAATTATATCGCCTTTTTTCCTAGCTTCGCCTATCTTCATCTGGTCCGTACCTGGTTACAACGCCCGGGCTATGAACGCATTGAGCAAACTGAAAGCATGATCGAAGCTGACCGCGTCGCCGTCCTTCGGCAGTTGCGGCAACCCAGCACAACCACACGATTGCTGTTGGCTGTGCTGGGCGGCATTTTTGCCGAGGGGGTTGACTATCCTGGCGATATGCTGGTGGGCGTGATGATTATTGGACCCGGATTACCACGTATGGATGCTGAACAGGAGCTGATCCGTGACTATTTTGAAACGCGTTACGAGCGTGGTTTTGCCTATGCCTACCTCTATCCCGGTATGAACCGCGTCATTCAGTCCGCCGGACGGGTGATTCGCTCTGCCACTGATGTGGGCGTTATCGCCCTGATCGGTAAACGGTTTACGTATTCAAACTACACAGCGCTTTTTCCCTCACACTGGTATACGAACTCGCCGCGCGAGCTAATCACCCATGACTATCAGCAAAGCTTGGCACACTTTTGGCGTCGCCATAGGCCGGAATCCGAGTGAGTTTAAGACCTGGCCATGCACTGCGACCAGCGCGAATTGAATCGCTTACTGCAACTGGTGGAATTGGCCTACAGCTATAGAGTCATAGGTAAGCGTGGCGCACTATCAGCCCCAACTCGCCATGTATCGCCAGGCGATTGCCCGACAATTCGGGCTACACCAGCGCCAAATTGTTACCTGACTTCTGTTTCTGCGGCATGGCCTGGTGCAGCGCGTTGAGGCAGGATAAAAATCTTAAACCGGAATACCGTTACCTCAGAGGATACCACCATGCACCCACTCGGACTGACGACTTATGACGCCAAGCAGGCTTATCACGGTTATACCTTGTTTACGCCCATGACCGGTACGGCGACGTATCTGATTGATATGCAGGGGAGCATTGTGCATCGCTGGGCGCTGCCAGGATGTCCCGGAACCTATGGCCATCTGTTAGATAACGGCAATCTCCTGATTAATATTCGAACCGGCAACGAACCTTTGAAATTTGGCGGTCGGGGCGAACGTATAGTAGAGCTGGATTGGGATGACGCGCTGGTGTGGGAATATGCCGATGTGAGCCTGCATCACGATTTTTGCCGGTTGCCCAATGGGCATACGATGGTGCTGGGTTGGGAACGGGTGCCGGATGTCATTGCAGCTCAGGTGCAGGGCGGATTGCCTGACACGGAGCATGAGCAAGGCATGTGGGGCGATTACTTTCGGGAAGTGACGCCGGATCATCGGGTGGTGTGGGAATGGCATGGTTATCAACATCTAGAGGCCAACACCGATGTCATTGCGCCGCTGCATCAACGCCAGGAATGGACGCATGCAAATACGTGTGAGGTGTTGCCGGACGGCAATCTGCTAACCAGTTTTCGCGCCATTAACACGATTGGCATTATCGACCGGCAGACTGACGATTTCGTTTGGAAGTGGGGTGCGGCGCAACTGGGTGGCCAGCATGATCCAAATCCATTGCCTAACGGCCAAATTTTGCTGTTTGATAATGGCTGGCATACGCGCCGCGTCGCGCCGTTCCCAGGTTCCCGTGTGATAGAGGTGGATCCGCAGACGGATGAGATTGGCTGGACCTATGAAACCAAGCCGAGCTGGGCTTTTTTTAGCTCGTTTATCAGCGGCGCGCAGCGGCTGGACAATGGCAATACGCTGATTTGCGAGGGGATGCATGGCCGGATCTTCGAAGTCACCCCCACGGGGGAAATGGTCTGGCAGTTTGTCAACCCGTTTTTTGGTTATGATGAGCGCTGGGGCAACGTCAATACGGTATTTCGGGCCTATCGTTACAGCCCGGATTTCCCAGGTTTTCAGGCTAAGTTACTCAGACCGGAAGCGCACGCCTGGCTCAGCCATTTGTATGCATCACACTAAGGGGGCGTCGCCTAAAGGGTCGCGTACGTTATGGGTTGATAGGTTTGACGAAGCGCGGCCGGAAACGTCAAATAAACCGAGCACATCGTGTGGAGCGCCGTGTTAGCCGTCGGTGCAGGTCAGAAATGAAAGCACTTCAGCCATCAAGTTGTTGGTGCTCATCCGCTAGTACTTTGATTATGAATCAGCTCGCATGTCGGCGTTCATAACTCTTTGAAAAACAGCGACAGGAGTGTCATATCCTGCTGTCATATTGGGATTCACCATTCATCCCTAACCTAATTTATAACAGTAGCCTTACGCTATTTAAAAGGATTAGCGGGTGAGCACCTGCCCTGATATCTTGATGTTAAAGGATCATTCGGGCATAGTTGAGCGACGGCGAGAAGCACTAGGGTTGTAATAGCACTTCTGGTATGCTGTGAGGAAGCAATAAAAGCGTGACAGAAAGGAAAGCTATGCGATTAGAAGGAAAAGTGGCGGTGATTAGCGGCAGCGCCAACGGCATGGGTAAAACCGAAGCGCAATTGTTCGCCAAAGAAGGGGCGAACATTGTAGTGGCCGATTTGCTCGAAACTGAAGGACAGGCGGTGGCTGCGGCGATTACTCAGGATGGGGGAGAAGCGGTCTATGTGCGTCTAGACGTAACGCAATAAGAAGACTGGCAAGAGGTGGTGAACACCACGGTGGCCAGATTCGGCAAATTAGATATCTTGGTGAACAATGCCGGGCTAAGTGGCTCTGCTTCATCAGACCTGATGCGAGTCGATGTCTGGGACACGCTGATGAATGTGAATGCCAAAGGTGTTTTTTTAGGCATGAAATACGCTATCCCAACCATGCAGCAGGCAGGCGGCGGCGCCATTGTCAATATATCCTCCATTTCCGGCTTTATCGGTCAGGACTACGTGCATATGGGCTACAACGCCTCCAAGGGAGCCGTACGTCTGATGACCAAGTCCGCCGCTGTACAGTATGCAAAAGACGGTATACGCGTCAATTCCGTGCATCCGGGCATGATGCCGCCGATGCAAACGTCCACCGCCAGCGCCGATCCGGAAAAACGCCGACAACGGCTGTCATTGGTGCCGATGGGACGGGCCGGACGAACAGAAGAAGTCGGCTACGCGGTGTTATTTTTGGCTTCTGATCAAGCGTCCTACATCACCGGTACGGAATTGGTGGTCGACGGTGGATATTTAGCGCTGTAAATGTAAAATTGACACAGATCCCTTAGTCCGGCTGAAAGTGGTTGGGTGAGAATGATCCGTTGACGAGTTGCTCAACGATGCATAGGAGTGTGTGATGGCCGTACTCAGAAGTTTATTATTTGTGCCGGGCAACCAAGCGCGTATGCTCGAAAAGGCCGTGGGTTGCGCCCCGGACGCGTTTGTACCGGACATGGAAGATTCGGTTCCCTTGGAAGAAAAACGCCATGCGCGCCAGGTGACAGCGTCGTTCTTGCCGCAGTTGGCTGCCAGCGGGGCAATGGTGATCCCACGCGTCAATGCACGCGATACCGGACTGCTTGAAGACGATCTGGCGGCGGTCGTCGGACCCCATATCGATGCTGTATCGGTGGGCAAAATCTACACGCCGCAGGATATTACGTATGTCGCCGATATCATTGCCGACCTGGAGGATAAGGCGGGCGTGCCGGTTGGTCAGACCCTGATATTGCCGTGGATTGAGACGGCGATGGCCATCGTGCATTGTTACAACATTCTGGCTGCGTCACCCCGCGTGGCCGGGGCGGCCTTTGGGGCTGAGGACTTGACGCATGATATGGGCATTGAGCGCAACGCAGATGACTCCGAGGTTGCGGTTCCACGCAGCCTCATCTGCGTGGCGGCGCGGGCGGCGGATGTGCCGGCCCTTGATACGCCTTTTTTTGGTTTTCGAGACCTCGATGCGTTGCGCCATAACGCGCTGGCGTCGAAGAAAATTGGTTTTAAGGGTAAATTCGCCATTCACCCGGCCCAGATTGATACCATCAATGCCGTATTTTCGCCGTCGCCGGAGGAAATTGAACATGCTCGGCGAGTGGTTGCGGTATTCGAAGAAGCCGAGCGTATCGGCAAGGGAGCAACCTCGCTGGATGGCAAGGTTGTCGACGTACCGGTGGTGAAACGTGCCTATGCGCTGTTAGAAATTGCCGAGAGCATGCCATCAAGGGCAGACTGCCCTTGATCTTGCCTCGATGTCGCAATGGTGGCACAATAGGGGGTATTGTTGCACACCTCATCCGCTGCACAAGGAGATTAGACATGAGCCGTACATATGATGTCATCGATTCCGACGGACATATCCTGGAGCCTCTTGATTTGTGGGACAACTATCTGGATCCGGCCTACCGAGATCGGGCGCCGCAGTGGTTTGTCGACACTGATGGCAAGGAACGCATGTTGGTGGAAGGTCGAGTCCTGGGAGGACCAAAGGGCTTAGGACTACTTGGCGCAATCGGCGCGCGTGACGATGCCGATCTGAATAACATGCGCTATGAAGACGGGAGAAAAGGCGGCTTTGACCCGCATGCGCGCATACCAGACATGGATCTGGATGGCATTGACGCGGCGTTTCTTTACCCCAGCGTCGGTTTGTTTGCCGGCGCGGTGACTGAACCGCAATTGGCCGCAGCGATGTGCCGGGCCTACAATCGCTGGCTGGCCGATTATTGTTCCCCCTATCCCGAGCGCTTATTCGGGGTCGCCATGCTGCCCATGCAATCGGTCGAGTTGGCGATCGAAGAGATGCGTTTTGCCCGTAAGCAACTTGGCATGCGGGGCGGTTTCGTGCGTCCTAATCCGTACAACGATCGCATGCTTGATCACCCGGCCTACGACCCGCTGTGGGCCGAAGCGCAGGAACTTGATCTTTGCATCGGTATTCATGAGGGCACTGGCGGCGGCATGCCACAGGTCGGCGTCGAGCGCTTTGCAGGACGTGGCGCCAAGCATATTATTTCCCATACGATGGAGATGATGCTAGCGGCGATGAGTGTCATCTGGGGCGGTGTATGTGATCGTTT
>JAPULM010000644.1 GCA_027294925.1 bacterium | reverse complement strand
TATTTGATTATGATTTATCACAGAAAGCGCATGAGATACGGCAGCATCTGGGCGTTGTCTTTCAGCATCCGAGTCTGGATACAAAACTTACGGTGTTGGAAAATGTGCGCCATCATGGTCATTTGTACGGGATGAGGGGTAAGAAGCTACAAGAACGTGCCCAGGTCGTTCTTCATCGTCTAGGGCTAGATGAACGTCATGATGATCTCGTTGAAACCCTGTCGGGTGGACTACAACGGCGTGTCGAGTTGGCCAAAGCGTTTCTGCATCAGCCGACCCTTCTCCTGTTGGATGAGCCGAGTACGGGCCTTGATCCTGGTGCTCGGCTTGATTTTACCGCCTATCTGGAGCACCTACGCGATCAGGCAGATGTCACTATTGTCTTGACCACACATATTTTAGAAGAAGCCGAACGCTGTGACCGCGTCGGCATTTTACACCAAGGGAAATTAGTGGCGGTGGGTACGCCGGACGAATTAAAAGCACAGGTTGGTGGCGATGTGGTGGTCGTGTCTACGGCAGATCCGGCAAAATTGCAGGTCCGCATAAGTGAACGCTTTGACTGTAAGCCATCAGTAGTCGATGGGCGCGTTCGTGTAGAGATTCCACACGGTCATCTCTTCGTGCGTGATGTGGTGGAAGCCTTTGCAGAAGATATTCAGACGGTGACCTATGGTAAGCCGACCCTTGAAGACGTTTTTATCCGTTTAACGGGTCATCGCTTGTGGAATCGGACAGACGGAGAGGAGTAGACAGCTTCTGATGAGTTTGTCAATTCTTGCTGTAACGACACTATGGTGGCGAGAGATCACCCGTTTTCGGCGCCAGCGTAGTCGTCTGTTTGGCGCGCTGGGGCAGCCACTGGTGTTCTGGCTCCTGCTGGGAGGGGGATTGAATGCTTCGTTTCGTCCGCCCGGTGCCTTTACCGGTGTGAGTTATATGGAATATTTCTATCCGGGTATTATGATGTTGGTGATGTTATTTACGGCTATTTTTGCCACTATTTCCGTTGTGGAGGATCGGCGCGAGGGATTTCTGCAAGGTGTGCTGGTGGCGCCGGTTAGCCGTACGAGTATTGTGCTGGGACAGGCGCTTGGCGGCACAACACTGGCATTGTTGCAAGCTGTGTTGATGTTAATCATCGCTCCATTGCTCGGTATTTCCTTGAGTATGTTATCGGTGCTGACGGTTATCGCGGTATTATTTTGGCTGGCGTTTAGTTTGACCAATCTTGGTCTTACGATTGCCTGGCGTATGCAGTCGACGCAGGGATTTCATGCTATTATGAATCTGATTCTGATGCCCATTTGGTTACTGTCGGGGGCATTTTTCCCTAGCACCGGTGTACCGTATTGGCTGGTCTGGGTGATGTGGATCAATCCTTTGACCTATGGTATGGCCGTCTTGCGTCGTTGTCTTTATCTCACCCAACCTGCTGCTGCCGGAGTCGTACCGCCCTTGCTGCCGTCTCTGGCCGTCATGCTGCTTTTTGGCGCCATGACCTTATGGGCTGCCATCTATACCGCACATCGCAGTTCAACTGTGTAGCCTCACTCGTCTTCCAGGACGTCCTTTATGTCTTTAGCCTTTTCCACCTTTATCCTGTGGCTTCATCTACTGGGTGTTGTTGTTTGGATTGGAGGTCTTATCTTCCAACTTATGGTCGTGGTGCCGACGCTTAAACGCAGGCCGTTAGTGTTTGACCGGCTTCGTTATGGGGTTAGTCTTGATGCTCGTTTCCGCTATGTTATGTGGCCGGCGGTGGGCCTCGTCCTGTTCACCGGTCTTTATAATGTCATTAATGTTCTGTACGCGATATCACTTGCAGGCGGCAGGATTCCATCCGCGTTTGTATCGATTTTGGCCGTCAAGCTATCATTAGTGGTGGTGATGATTGTTTTTCAGGTTTTACAACGCTTTGCTGTGCATTCCCGGCTGGTAAAATTGCTGGCAGGCGAGTCATCTGAGACGATCAGTTGTTCTGACGATCTGATAAAATTTCTCCGCTACGCATACGGATTGAACATCCTTACGGTAGGGGCTGCTATCATAGCGATGTTTTTGGGGTTGCGATTGTAAGCCTAGTTCGTGCGCTGCAGCGTGGGCAGCGCAACCGCAACCGTTCCCACAGAACGCTCAAGAATAGAGGCCCTGTGGGTTTTTGGTTTTGCGCCAGGCGCTACTTCTTATGCCCGGATTCAGTCTGCTCGGCACGTATGTCGGACATTCGCCCGCCCTCTATTGCCGTGAGGTCAGGCATTAACATGAATACCAAGAAGGTACAAATAATAAAAGGAATGCCGGCAATGACCATGAGGGTCGACGTCTCAAACTTAAGGTGCATAAAAAACAGAGCTACCAATACGGCTTTTGACGATGCCATGCCGACGAGCAAAATGCCGGTTGTTAGGGTTGGAATAGACGATTTTGCGACAATGATTTCAGCAATGGTTAGTACAGCCAGCCATACCAGCACCAGATAGTAGTTGGGCTCTCGGTGGTGCTCAGCCATAATTCCGCTTCCTTTCTCAACTACATCATATAGATAAAGGTAAAAACCATGATCCACACGAGATCGACAAAGTGCCAGTAAAGACCGGCGATTTCGACAATATCAGCTCTCTGACCCAAAAAGGCGCCGTTCCATCCCTTGAGCAAAATCACCGATAAATAGATCACACCGCCTGTCACGTGCATGCCGTGGAAGCCTGTGACGATAAAAAAAGTTGAACCGAATAACGGGGCGCCCCACGGATTTATGGTAAATCCTAAACCCTCGTTGATAAACTTC
>JAPULM010000643.1 GCA_027294925.1 bacterium | reverse complement strand
TGATACCCGTCAAGGGTTAGGAAGTTGGCCTCGATGATGGCCTGAAGTTGGACGGTTTGATGCAAAATGCTATATTCTTCAACGGTTAAGCTAACGCCTTGGCTGGTTCTTAATCCCAGCCAAATTTGCTCTCGCCGAGCGCTGATGGGGCTGAGACGTTCGGTGTCGAGACGCGGCGAACGATCGTTTTCTAAACATTCGATATAGCCGATTAAATCTTGCGTATTCCAAAACCGTTGACCTTGCAGAAACGAATGTGCGGCAACGCCCATACCGAGATATTCGGCTCCGTGCCAGTAGCCCCAATTGTGTTGAGAGCGATAGCCGGGCAAAGCAAAATTCGACACTTCATAATGTTCATATCCTGCTTGGCCTAAAACGGCCTCAGTATGGCTGAAGGCCCAAGCATCGTCATCTTCGCAAACGGTCGACAGATTGCCCTGGTGGTACCGTTGAGCAAAGCGAGTGCCCTCTTCGATGGTCAGTGAGTAGGTCGAAACATGTTCCGGCTGAAAGCGGATTAATGTTGCCAGCGTCTGTTGCCATCGCAACCGTGTCGAACCCGGCAAACTGAACATAACGTCGATATTGACATTGCTAAAACCACCGCGTCTGGCTGCTGTGAAAGCATCTTCAGCCTCGGTGGCGCTGTGCATACGGCCAAGAATTTTTAGGTCATGATCGTTCAAAGCTTGCATGCCCAGGCTGAGACGATTGACACCAATGGTGCGAAAAGCTGCGAATTTGTCCGCATCAACGGTTTGCGGATTGGCCTCAAGGGTGATTTCGGCCTCAGGCGCCATGCCGAATATAAGCTCAGCCGTTTGCAACATCTTGGCAAGCTGTGATGCCGCCAGCATGCTCGGGGTGCCGCCGCCGAGGTAAAGGGTGTGCAACGGACCCCGCGTGGACAAGTGTGCCCACGATTTAATTTCTCGACACACCGCCTGCACATAACGTTCATAGAGGTTATGATGGCCGGTCACCACCGTAAAGGCGCAATACGGACAATGCTGGGGGCAAAACGGAATATGGATGTATAAGCCGAAGGGTGGCATGGCTTAGCTATCCACTTTGAGCGCGGCGAGGAAAGCCTCCTGGGGGATTTGCACCTTACCCATCTGCTTCATGCGTTTTTTACCTTCCTTTTGACGTTCTAGTAATTTGCGCTTGCGCGTAATGTCGCCGCCATAGCATTTGGAAAGAACATTTTTTCGTAGCGGACGCACCACTTCACGGGAGATCACCCGGCTGCCAATGGCGGCTTGAATAATCACCTCAAATAGTTGTCTCGGGATCAACTCGCGCAACTTGTGGGACAAATCGCGTCCCCAGGCATAGGCTTTGTCACGATGGATGATGGTGGATAGCGCATCCATCGAATCGCCATTGATTAATATATCTACTTTGACCAGCTGGGCCGGTTGCATACCGTTAAATTCATAATCAAACGATGCATAACCACGTGTCACAGATTTCAATTTGTCATAGAAGTATGAGACAATTTCGGCCAGTGGGAGCTGATAGGTGAGGCGTACGCGGTCAGCAGTCAGGTATTCGGTATTTTGATACGTACCGCGTCGTTCCGTGAGCAGTTTCATGATGTTGCCCACATACTCACTGGGGGCAAGAATTTGCGCTGTAAGGATGGGCTCGTAAATCTGAGCAATTTCTTGCACATTGGGAAAGGCAGACGGATTGTCGACTTCGATCAACGAGCCGTTTTGGCGCCGTACCTCATAGCGTACGTTGGGAACAGTGGCCAGAATCTCAATGCCGTATTCACGTTCAAGCCGTTCTTGGATAATCTCCATATGCAGCAAGCCGAGGAACCCGCAGCGGAAACCAAACCCAAGCGCTACGGAGGTTTCCGGTTCATAGCTAAAAGCAGCGTCATTCAACTGCAAGCGGCCCATGGAATGTCGTAGGTCATCGTAGTCTTCTGCATTAACTGGATAAAGACCACTAAATACCATCGGCTTGAGCATCTGATAACCAGGTAGTGACGCTGTCTCTGCGCGCCGTGCGGGGACGATGGTGTCCCCTACCCCGGCATCTGAAATATTGCGTACGCCTGCGATCAAGTAACCCACCTCACCCGTCTCAAGCGTCTCCGTTGCGTGGCGCCCGAGACACAACAGGCCTACTTCTTCAGCTTCATAAACTTGTCCGGTGGCGTGAAAACGGATCTGCATCCCCTTTTCTATGCGTCCATCCACCACGCGTATAAAACAAATGACACCGCGATAGGCGTCGTACAGGGAATCAAAAATCAAGGCGCGTAGGGGCTCAGGTTTGCCACTTGGACAGGGTATGCGCTCGATAATGGCTTTTAACACCCCGTCAATCCCGGTGCCTTGCTTGGCGCTAACAAGTAGGATATCTTCCGGCGCAGGACCGATTAAATCAAGAATTTGTTGTTGAACGGCTTCAATCTGAGCACTTGGCATATCAATTTTGTTGATGATCGGAATGATCGTAAGGTCGCGTTCCATCGCCAGCAACACATTGCTGACCGTTTGGGCTTCAACGCCTTGTGTGGCATCAACAACCAACAGGGCGCCTTCACAGGCCGCTAAGCTACGTGAGACTTCATAGGTGAAATCAACATGGCCAGGCGTATCGATCAGATTTAGGCTGTAAGCCTGACCGTCTTCTGCACTATAGCTCATATTTACCGCATGGGCTTTAATCGTGATGCCGCGTTCGCGTTCGAGGTCCATATCATCCAGCACTTGCGCTTGCATTTGTTTTGCCGTCAAGGTCCCGGTTTGTTCTAATAAACGGTCTGCCAAAGTCGACTTGCCATGATCAATATGAGCAATAATTGAAAAATTCCGAATTCGTGAGGCTTCCATTATGGGCGCGTTTCTCCTACAGGTTCTAGTATCACCAGGTCAATCGTCGTGGTGCCATGTGCATATTGTAAACATCGTGAAAGCATAGTACCAGCTTTACCTGTTTGGAAAAGGTGGTAATCCATCTTGGTGATGGGTTGGTGCGTACGGTGTTGTTGGTTGCGAGAGCCTCTAAAAGGCTCTATTATGCATGAAGATTTGGTCGGGCCAAAGTCAATGCGGTCCTCGGAGCACGCTTATAACACAGAGGACGGCCGCCAAAGGGGAGAAAAGCATGCGCCCTGGCGATGAATTTTTCAATTTATATACCCATGGTTTCATCCGGGTTGCAATGGGTGTGCCGGAAAGCAAGGTTGCTGACCCATCGTTTAATACGGCTAAGACGATTAAATTGATGCAGGAGGCTGAAGACCATCAGGCGGTGTTAATTTTGTTTCCCGAATTAAATCTTTCGGCCTACTCCTGTGAAGATTTGTTCCATCAACAAACCCTTCTTGATGCCTCAATCGAAGCGCTTCGCTCGGTACTCAAAGTATCAGAAAAGATGGACCTGGTTGCCATCGTTGGATTGCCTTTGCAAATTGATTATTTATTGTTCAACTGTGCCGTGGCCTTGCATCGTGGGCGACTGATCGGTGTGGTGCCCAAAACCTATTTGCCCAATTACCGTGAATTTTACGAGCTGCGCCAATTTGCTCCAGCTGCGGCGGCGCGCAGTGAGGTAGTCGATCTGTGTGGCCAGCAAGCCGTTCCTTTTGGGGAACGACTTTTGTTCCATGTTCGCAACGTGACGCATTTCACGTTTTTTATTGAAATATGTGAAGACCTTTGGGTCCCCATTCCGCCTTCCTCTTTTGCGGCACTAGCTGGTGCCACGGTGACGTTGAATCTATCGGCTTCGAATATCACCATTGGCAAACACGAATATCGACATAGCCTGGTTGCCAATCAATCTGCACGCTGTTTGGGCGCTTATTTGTATACCGCAGCG
>JAPULM010000642.1 GCA_027294925.1 bacterium | reverse complement strand
TGCTGGTGTCATCGAGACGCCCCTCTGGTCCTATCTGCTTCTGGGAGCGGTGCTGATTTTGCTGGGTGAATGGTACGTTTGGTGTCGGGATTTTTGAGGCAAAGCATGCAGCTCCAACTGTTTTATCCCTATTTTCTCGCTTTATTGGTCCTGATACCGCTCTTTCTGTATTGGCTCCGGCGCACACCACGACGCTTACCGTCCGGGCGCCGTCGGCTGCTCGTTGGTTTGCGCGTTGTCGTGTTGGCCCTGATGGTAGGGGGCTTAGTGCGTCTGAGTCTGACGCAGGCGTATCAGCGCGCCAACGTGGTCTTTTTGCTGGACGTCTCGGATAGTGTAGCGACAGCGGTACGGCAGCAGGCCCTAGAACTTATCCGCCTCATCAGTAC
Organism: bacterium; assembly: GCA_027294925.1. The sequence goes on along the minus strand of JAPULM010000642.1, from coordinate 5,138 downwards.
CCACAAACGGCCCCAAGATGGGGTGGGACTTGTGGTCTTTGGTGCCGATGCCTCCCTGGAACAGAGCGTTTCCAAAGACGTCATCCTGCCGGAGATCACCTCGGAAGTGGAGGGCACATCAACCCATATTGCCCGGGCCATTCAGGTCGGGATGGCCAGTTTCCCTGCCGAAGGTGCCCGTCATCTCGTGTTGCTCAGTGATGGCAATGAGAATGTCGGCGCTGCGGCAGAAAGCGCGCTGATTGCACGCTCCTTGGGGGCGGCAATCTTCCCGGTGCCGCTTGGCCAGCCGCCTGGGGAAGCGGAAGTGCGGGTGGAAAAGCTGGTGCTGCCAACGCAGGTGCGAGCCGGTACCCCCTATTGGGTGGAGGCAATCGTTTTCAGCACGGTTGAGACCGCTGCCTCGCTGGAGCTCTTTCGTGGCGGCACCTTTGTGGGACGGCAAGAAGTGGCGCTACAGCCGGGCAAGAATCGCGTCCGCTTTAGGCAAAACACCACCGACGAAGGCGTGCATCTCTATCAGGTGGTGGTCAATAGCCCGCAGGATACCATTCTTGAAAACAACCGCTGGCGCATGTTTACCGAGATCTTGGGACCGCCGAAAATTTTGCTCTTATATGATCCCCCTGATTCTTCTGAGCTGCTGCTGCAAGCCCTGCAGCAGCAAGGCTTGGCGGTGGAAGCACAACCGTGGAACGTGTTACCGCATACGTTAAGTGGTTATCTAGAGTATGATGCGCTGATTTTCGATAATGTGCCGGGCTTTGGGATTTCTGTGGCACAGATGGACGTTTTGGAGCGGTATGTGCGTGATATGGGGGGGGGCTTGCTCATGATCGGGGGGGAGAAGAGTTTCGGCGCCGGTGGTTATTACCGCACCCCCCTGGAAAAGATCTTGCCAGTTGACATGGATGTCCCCACCAAAATGTCAATTCCCAGTCTGAGTCTCGTCATGGTTATTGATAAATCCGACAGCATGGGTGGCAGTATCAATGATACGCGGCCGGTGTACAATTTCGAGGATCGCACCGCCAAACTCGAAGTCGCAAAGATTGCGGCTTTCTCGGCCATGAAATTGCTCAATCCCTTTGATCAAGTGGGGCTCCTGGCTTTTAATGCCGATTGGGAGTGGACCGTGCCCATCAGCGAAGCCGGGAAACGTGAACAAATCGCCGGCCGGCTTGCCGCTTTGACCCATGGCGGGGGGACAGACCTGTTCAAGGGGCTGGAAGAGGGACTGCGGGCTCTCAAAGAAGTCAAGGCGGTAAAAAAACATCTTATTGCCCTGTCGGATGGCCTCACGGCCAACATGGATTTTGAGACCTTGATGCGCGACGCTGTTGCCAACAATATCACGGTGACGACCGTAGCGCTGGGGAAGGATGCCGATCGCACCACGATGAATGCTATTGCATACTGGGGGCGGGGGCGCCCTTATTACACCGACGATCCCCTGAACATCCCACGCATCTTTACCACGGAGACGATTCTCGTCTCTCGTGGGCTCATCGATGAAGAGCCGTTCCAGCCAAGGTTGCAAACTGAGCATGAACTCTTGCGTGGATTGCCCATGGCAGAGGCGCCAAATCTGTACGGATATGTGTTGACCTATGGCAAACCAGCGGCGGAGCTCTTGTTGATCACACCGAAGGAAGACCCCCTGCTTGCCGTGCAACGCTACGGCTTGGGACGCACCGCAGCGTTCACGGCCGACCTGGGCCAGCGTTGGGGCAAAGATTGGGTACGCTGGTCTCATTTTCCCCGGTTTGTAGCGCAGTTGGTGCGTTGGATACAGCGGAAGAGTACGGTTGAGACGTTTGATATCCGTACCGACGTGCACGAAGGTCAGGGTATTGTGCAGGCCGATGTCTACGACGTGCGGGGAGGTTTTGTCAATAATCTGGAGCTGGAAGGCAAGGTCCTGACGCCAAACCAAGAGACGATCCCGGTGTCATTTACGCAGACTGCCCCGGGAAGCTACCAGGGGCGCTTTGCGATGCGGGGACAGGGCGAATATCTCCTTACGCTCGTGGGGCAACACGACAAAACGACGCTCGGGCCCAAAACCGTGGGGGTTGCGGTACCCTATTCGCCAGAATACCTCGGGCTGGATATCAATTTCGGCCTGTTGAATCGTCTTGCGGAGCGTACAGGAGGACAAGTGCTACGCCCAGATATGCCGGCAGAAGCAGCCGAAGTGCTGTTTGCAACCCCAGGACAAAGTCTCTCGGCGTTGCGAGATTACTGGCCGTGGTTTGTCATGCTGGCCTTGTGTCTCTTTATCGGCGGAATCGCCATCCGCCAAATACTCTTGCCGGCCTCCTGGGCCGCGCGCCTGCAGAGCCGCACCGCGCCATCCGACCCTGCAGTTGATTATACCTATGATGAGTTGGAGGCCATTGTGCATCGTCGAGCCGAAGAACATCGGCGGCGCACTCTGATGACCCGCGAGGTCAGATAAATTCCAGCGCCTCGGGGCAGGAGTAGGAATCTCTCACGATGACTGGTAATCGCACGCACCTGAAGCGAGCTTGAGAAGTCTATGTCTACCTTTGTTGGGCCCTTTACCGGACTGCGTTACAATCCACACTACGTGCCTGATCTTAGCGTCGTGATGACCCCACCATATGATGTCATTAGCGCTACGGAACGTGCGACCTATCTCGCCTCCAATCCTTACAACATGATCCATCTCATCTTGGGTACGGAATACGAGAGTGATACGGCCGACAACAACCGTTTTACACGTGCCGCCGCCGCTCTGCGGCAGTGGCGGCGTGACGGCGTGTTGCTGCAGGAAGAACAGCCAGCCATCTATCTGTACCAGCAAGATTTCGTGTTTGAGGGACAGCCTGAGAGGCGGAGTGGATTTATCTGCCGGGTGAGGCTAGAGGACTATCAGGCGCAGGTAATCTTTCCTCATGAGACGACCTTTGCCGCTCCGAAGGCAGACTTACTGCGTCTCTGGCAGGCTTGCCAGGCTAATTTAAGTCAGGTCTTCGCAGTCTATATCGATGCTGCAAGAACGCTCGAGGCAGTGTTTGCTCCGGTCCTCGCCCAACCAGCGCAGCTCGACGTGCACCATTGGGGCGAGGGACGCCATCGGCTTTGGGTGATTACCGACCCCGCGGTGATCACGCTGGTGCAACAGACGCTACGCCAGCAGGCGCTGGTCATTGCCGACGGTCATCACCGCTACGAGACCGCTTTGGCGTTGCGTGACATGATGCGCCAGCAATGCTCCCAAGGCGGGGAGGCAGCGCCCTATGAGTTTATCATGATGTATTGTGCCAACGTCTACGATCCCGGGGTGGTGGCGTTACCAACGCATCGGTTGATACAGCAGATGCCCATGCCCCAACTCGAGGCTTCTCTCCAGAGGTTGGGAGATTGGGTGCATGTCGAGGTGGATAGGCGTACAACCGAGAGTCTGGAGCAATGGCAACGCCGGCTGGTGCAACGTCTACACGCTGACCAAGAACCGGGAAGTCTCTTCGCTCTCTATGCCGGTGGCGATCGTTGTTTTCTCCTCACCATCTCGGCTGCAGCCGCGGTGCAGCGGGTGACTCCAGCGGATGCCTCTGAGGCCTGGAAACAGCTCGACGTCAGTGTCCTGCACCATGCGCTCCTACCAGCCCTAGAGGCTCTGACCCCAGGGGCACACCCGGCTGTGACCTATGCCAGGGCTGGCGATGCGGTGTTCCAAGCCGTGGCGCGTGGGACATGTGATCTAGCCGTGGTCATGCGTCCCATACGCCTTGAACACATGGTGCAAGTGGCAATGGGAGGAGAGCGCCTGCCACCAAAGAGTACGTATTTTTATCCGAAGCTCCCCACGGGCTTGGTCATCCACAGTTTTGATGGCACTGAGGTATGAAGATCTCCTCTGCAGAGTTTCTACGCAGTACGGTTTCAGCGGCGCAATACCCGCGTCAGCCGCTGCCAGAGGTTGCCTTTGCCGGACGTTCCAATGTGGGGAAATCATCTCTCATCAATACGTTGTTGCATCGGAAAGGGTTTGCCAAAATCAGCAATACACCCGGCAAGACGCAAGCGATCAACTTTTTCCTTATTAACCAGCGCTTTTTGCTGGTCGATCTCCCCGGCTACGGCTATGCCAAAGTTCCACGTACCATACAAGCAGGTTGGCAGCCGATGGTGGAGACCTACCTGCAGCAGCGCGAGATGCTGCAAGCTCTCGTCCATATCGTGGATATACGTCATCCCCCCACGGTGCAAGATCAACAGCTGCGGCAGTGGCTAGTACGTCAGGGATTGGCAATCGTCACCGTAGCGACGAAAGCCGACAAGATCAAGCGCAGTCAACGTTCAGCACACATCCAGGAGATACGCCGAGTGCTCGCCATACCTGTGGGGGAGTCGTTACTCTTGTTCTCCTCGCACAATCGCGAAGGGCGCCACAAGTTGTGGCACCACTTGGAAGGGTTCCTCGCTTCAGCCCGTCGTCTCCACAACGAACCGTCGCCGTAAGCGTCTTGACCCGCTACAAAGCTTGACTCCCCGGCTGGTTTGTGAAATAAAGCACTCAACAGTTAGGTCTGGGATGCCAAGAGCCGATAAGAGAGGGGGCTAGAGCAATAGCAGTCAGTCCCCATCACGGCTTTTGTGCAGACTGGGTGGATATGCTTATGTGGCTTCTCAGCGCTAAGGACACGTTGTATCACAAATGCGTAACGCGACAAGAAGGAGGAGAAAGTGCGGGGAACATTTGCCTCAGAAAGTGTGACAGAAGGGCATCCTGATAAAGTCTGCGACAAAATTTCTGATAGTGTCCTTGATGCTGCTCTGACCTTGGATCCGAAGGCACGCGTCGCTTGTGAGACGCTGGTGTCGGAAAATCTGTGTGTGATTGCCGGGGAAGTCAGTGAGTCTGTCCTGCATACGCTGGATATTCAAGCCATTGCGCGTCAGGCGATGCGTGATATCGGTTATACCGTGCCGGGGCTGGGCTTTGACGCTGATACGTCCGAAATCATTGTCCGAATGAAGCCACAGAGTCCGAATATCTCACAGGGCGTTTCGTCCGGAGAAGGGTTGTTCAAAGAACAGGGTGCTGGTGACCAGGGCATGATGTTTGGCTATGCCACAAGAGAAGCTCGCCTGAGTGGTTTCGAAAC
>JAPULM010000641.1 GCA_027294925.1 bacterium | reverse complement strand
TGATTACGGTTAGCGTCGACCAAACAGGTGAAGATGAGCTGTTAGAGCTTGTTCTCGAAAGTGGTGGCGATGATTTGACAGTGGATGACGGAATGTACGAGATCCGAACGACTCCAGAAGCATTTGAAGATGTCCGTGCCGCCTTGGAAGCAGATGGACTGACCTTTGGTGTGGCAGAGATCACCATGATGCCTCAGAATACCGTGCAAGTCGGGGCCAAACAGGCGGAACAGGTTATCCGTCTGATGGATGCGTTGGAAGACCACGACGATGTTCGTAATGCCTATGCCAATTTTGATATTGCGGACGAAATCCTTGCGGCTTTGACGGCCTGAGATGTTGTCCAAGATGTACCTGGGCGAAAGTTCTTATAGTAGGGTGAAGGTCAACGTGCATCGTGTTGACGAGCGCTGGCAACATAACGTGAACATGGTAGCGCAGGAGTACGGCATGCGTGTATTGGGTATTGACCCGGGATCGGTGGTAACTGGCTTTGGCGTGGTGGAAGAGCAGGCAAATCGTTTGCAGGCGCAGACCTGGGGCGCGGTGCGGACCGCCGCTCGGCAGCCTTTGGGCGAGCGGCTAAGGCGAATTTATGACGGCTTAGCGGAAGCCCTGCAGACATGGAAGCCTGATGCCGTATCGGTTGAACGCATTTTTATGGCCGAAAACCCCAAAACGGCGCTTATCCTGGGGCATGCTCGTGGTGTGGCGCTGCTCGCTGTCGCGCAGGCGTCGGTCCCCCTGGTGGAATATTCAGCCCTGGAGATTAAAATGGCCGTGGTGGGCTATGGCCGAGCGGCCAAATCTCAAGTCCAGCAGATGGTGCGCACGGTATTGCAGTTGCCGGAAAATCCACAGCCGGTTGATGCTGCTGACGCCCTGGCTGCCGCAATTTGTCACATCCACACTAGAGGCTTTGAGAAGCGAGCTACCCGATGATTGCGCACATTCGTGGTTCGTTGGTCGTTAAAGGGGTCGAATACGTTGTTGTTGATGTTCAAGGCGTCGGGTACCAAGCGTTTATTCCACTATCAACTTACTATACGCTGCCAGAGCTGCAGGAGCAGACGCAGCTTTTGACAACTCTGTATGTGCGGGAAGACGTGATGCGCCTCTATGGGTTCGCCACACGAGAGGAGCAAAACCTCTTTGCGCTCCTAACCAGCGTTTCCTCCATTGGGCCGCGTTTGGCCCTAAATATGCTTTCAAGTCTGGCGGCATCTGACCTCAAACGCGCCATTGCGCAGGAAAGTCAGGCTACCTTACAGGGTATTCCAGGGGTTGGTCGAAAGACTGCTGAACGCGTCATTCTCGAACTAAAGGACAAGGTCTTACTACTTGATGCCGAAATGCCGAGTGAGCCCCACGCGACCTTGCTGGATGACCAATTGTTTGGCGATGTTGTTTCTGCCTTGCTTAATTTGGGATATAAACGGGGTGAAGCTGAGAAGGCCGTGCGTGCCGTAAAGAATCAACACGATGGTGAAGCCGAACTTGAAACGCTTTTAAAGGATTCGTTGCGCCTGCTGGCGCATTAACGGCGAGGGCATACCGGTGGATCGTATTGTTGACCGTACACAAGACTCGGCGGATGAGGCGGCGCTGGAAACCAGTCTGCGTCCGCATAGCCTGGACGATTACGTCGGCCAGGAGCAGGTGAAAGCGAGCCTCCGCATTATTGTGGAGGCTGCCCTCCAACGTTCAGACACATTAGATCATGTTTTGTTCTGCGGTCCACCGGGGCTTGGTAAGACGACTTTAGCAAACATCATTGCCAGTGAGATGGGGGCGAATATCAAGAGCACCTCTGGTCCCGCCATTGAGCGGCCTGGTGACCTGGCGGCGATTTTGACCAATTTGCAGCAAGGGGATATTTTTTTTATCGACGAGATTCACCGCTTACATCACGTCATTGAGGAAACCCTGTATCCCGCTATGGAGGATTTCCAGCTGGATATCGTCATTGGCCAGGGGCCTAGCGCTCGTACTCTGAAGCTCGAATTGCCGCGCTTTACCCTGGTCGGGGCGACGACGCGTATAGGGCTCTTAACCTCGCCGTTGCGTGATCGGTTTGGTGTTGTGGCGCGTCTCGATTTTTATACGCCGGACGAATTACAAGTTATCGTTGGGCGCTCCGCGCAGCTGTTGCGGGTGCAAATTGATCCATCAGGCACGATCGAGATTGCTCGTCGTTCACGTGGTACGCCGCGTATTGCCAATCGTTTGTTAAGGCGGGTACGGGATTATGCCCAGGTGCGGGCCGATGGCACGATCACGCAAGAGGTGGCGAACGCCGCCCTACAACTTCTTGAGGTGGATACACGAGGTCTGGACAAGATGGATCGTCAGCTGCTCTTAACCATTATTGATAAGTTTGACGGTGGACCGGTTGGCCTAGAAACGCTAGCGGCGTCGATTAACGAGGAGAAGGACACCATCGAAGATGTTTATGAGCCTTTCCTGCTCCAGAGCGGTTATCTTAAACGAACACCAAGAGGCCGGACCGCAACGGAAATTGCCTATCACCATCTTCAGCGTCAGCCCAAAACGGATGCACAACCTCGCCTCTTGTAGCTCAGCAAACCGCTATCTGACCGCTTGCCCTGAAGCCGAATGGGGTGACCCGTGCAGCTAAGTAGCTTTGATTTTGATCTCCCATCTGAGCTCATCGCACAAGAACCGGCCGCGGTGCGTGACCAGTCGCGTTTGATGATCGTAAACCGGGCGCAACAATCCATTACGCATGACGTGTTTCGTAATGTGGCGCACTACCTACGCTCTGGTGATGTGGTGGTAATGAACGACACCAAAGTGATCCCGGCCCGTCTACACGGGCGTAAGATAGGGACGGGCGGCAAGGTGGAAGTTTTACTTTTGCACCATCGGGGTGCGACTTGGGACGTTTTGCTAAGACCTGCTGCCAAAGTTCCGCCCGGCACCGTGATTGCGTTTGGGGAGGGGTTGTTGCACGGCA